>JAJZUN010000466.1 GCA_021848555.1 Pseudomonadota bacterium
AAGGATGCGCTTTTCGAGATCTCCGCCAAGAAGCTCGGCCACGCCGTGGTCGTGGAGGGCGACGGCCGAGTGGCGGGCATCATCACCGACGGCGACATGCGCCGCCTCATTGAGCACCACGGAGGCGCCTTTCTCGATATGGCGGCGGGCGCCTGCGCCCAGGGCGTGCTGGTGCTTGCCGACACCCTGTTCAATGACATCGCACCGGTCGCGACGCCGACCGGCATAGTCGCGCTGATACGCACGCCGGATCCCGGTCCCTTGCCCGATCTGATCGAGCGCTGCGTGATGCTGGAGAACATCCAGGACGCCGGCAACCTCGGCTCCATATTGCGCAGCACGGCGGCCGCCGGCATCTCGACCGTCCTGCTTTCGCCGGGCTGCGCCTTCGCCTGGTCGCCCAAAGTCCTGCGCGCCGGCATGGGCGCGCATTTCAGCCTCGAATTATTCGACAACGTCGATCTGCCCGCCGCGGTGCGCAGGCTGTCGGGGCGCTTGGTCTGCGCCGGCAGCCATGCCGAAAAGTCCCTGTATCAGGCCGACTTGCGCGGCCCGCTGGCCTGGGTGTTCGGCAACGAAGGCGCCGGGGTGAGCGCGGAACTGAGCGCCGCGGCGGCCGAGCGGCTGCGCATCCCTATGCCCGGCGGCACCGAATCCCTGAACGTGGCGGCAGCGGCGGCAATCTGCCTGTTCGAGCAGGTGCGCCAACGAGGCTAGTGCGCGCCAAACCCTGTTTTCTGTATACAGCGCGGGGTTTTGTACAAGTTCGAGTACCACCGTTCGAGGTATTCTCCTGTGCCCGTCGATGACGGGGTGCGACCATTGCGCGCTTCGCGCGCCAACCACGTTTTCCGTACGGATGAAAAGCGCATCCGTACGGAAAATGTGGTTATTGATAAAGACGAAACGGCTTAGGATTTGCTGCTAGAGCGCATCAGGCGCTGTTTTTCGCGATCCCAGTCGCGCTGTTTCTCGGTTTCGCGCTTGTCGTGCTGCTTCTTGCCGCGGGCGAGGCCGATGTCTATTTTGATTCTGCCGTTCTTGTAGTGCATGTCCAGCGGCACCAGGGTGTAGCCGGCGCGCTCCACCTTGCCGATCAGATGCTGGATCTCCTCCGCGTGGAGCAGCAGCTTGCGCGTGCGCACCGGGTCGGGATTGATATGGGTGGAGGCCGTGGGCAGGGCGCTGATATGGCCGCCGACCATGTAGATCTCCGCGCCGCGGATAAGCACATAGGCGTCCTTCAACTGCACCCGTCCGGCGCGGATGGCTTTGGCCTCCCAGCCCTCGAGCACCAGGCCGGCTTCATAGCGCTCCTCGATGAAATAATCGTGGAAGGCTTTCTTGTTCTGAGCAATCTTCATGGGTGCAGTATTGGTACAATTGCGCAATCTTAACAGTTGAGCCGCATCTAATGGCCAAGGTGGAAAAATCCGTTCTGATTGGCCATAGCGCGACGAAAATGTACGCGCTGGTTGCGAACGTGAACGCCTACCCGCAGTTTCTGCCCTGGTGCAGCAGCACCGAGGTGCGTCAGATCGACGCGGGCAAGGCCGTTGCCACGCTGCATGTCAACTATCACGGCCTGCGCCTGCACTTCACCACCGAGAATCAGATGGAGCGGGGGGCGCTGATCGACATGAAGCTGGCAAACGGACCATTCAAGCACCTGGACGGCTTCTGGCGCTTCATAGCGCTGTCCGAACAGGCGTGCAAAATCGAATTTCAGTTGAACTACGAACTCTCGGGCAAGCTGGTGGAGAAGATTGCCGGGCCGGTATTCAATCATATCGCCAATACCCTGGTCGAGGTCTTCGTCAAGCGCGCCGCATCCCTGTACGGGCCGGGATAGCATGCGCGTCGAGGTAGTCTACGCGCTGCCGCAGCGGCAAGAGCGCGTGTCGCTGGAGCTCGCCCCGGAGAGCACGGTGCAAGACGCCATCCAGGCGAGCGGCTTGCTGCAGCGCCTGCCGCAGATCGACATCGAGCGCGTGGGGGTGTGGGGCAGGCCGGTCAGCCCGCAAACACTGCTGCGCGATCGCGACCGGGTGGAGATTTACCGGCCGTTGGTGGCCGACCCCAAGCAGGTCCGGCGCGAGCGCGCTGCAAAATCCGGCAAATAGCCTAATTGCAAGCGGTGGCGGCTTCCTGCCGCATCCTGGCCGTTTCCTGGGAAATTTGCTGGTCGGTGAGGAAAGCACGCTCGCCTTTTTCGTCGATTCGCGTCTGGCGGCCGCCCAGTTCAAAACTGGCCAAGGCCGCTTTGGCGCGCTTGCAGTTTTCAGCCCGGTCGCGCGCTACCGTCTCTTCCTGTGCCCGCTTTTCCTGTGCTTTGGCCTCATCCGCCTTGCGCTTGCGAAATGCCTGTTCCTGTTCGGCGGTCGTTTTGGGCCCGGACTTGGCCGCATCCTTCGGTGCTTCGCCCTTGGTCGCCTCGTTCGCTGTCCCGCCCTTGGTCTCGCTGGCCGCAGGGGGGGCGGCTGGGCGCGCAGGCTCGCGCAGCTTTTCGGTCTTGACATTGCTCGGCGGCGGCTTGTCCGAATAGTGCACCTTGCCGTTGGCATCCACCCATTTATACATCTGGGCAGATGCCGGCAGGGCCGCGCACAGCGCCAGTGAGATCGCTACCGCAAGTCGTTTCATGCGCACAGGCCTTCCTTGGGCTTAATTTGTTCAAAAGTAACGGCTTTCCGCCGCCGCGTCAAATAGCCTTAACGCGCCGGCCCCGGTTCCGGTTTCAGTCGCTTCCAGTTTGCCGGTGCATGACAGGCGCGTATAATGCGGCTTTGCGGCCAGGAGTTTTGCTATGCGCGTCATCCAAAAAGCGCTGACTTTCGACGATGTCCTGCTCGTCCCCGCCCATTCGACCGTTCTTCCGCGCGACGTTTCCCTCAAGACCCGGCTGACGCGCAAGATCAGGCTCAACATTCCGCTGGTGTCCGCCGCGATGGACACGGTCACCGAATCGAGGCTGGCCATTGCCATTGCCCAGGAAGGCGGCATCGGCATCGTCCACAAGAACCTTACTCCCAAGGCGCAGGCGGCCGAGGTGCTGAAAGTCAAACGCTTCGAGTCGGGCGTGCTGCGCGATCCGATGACCGTGCCTCCGGAAATCACGGTGCGCGAACTGCTCGCTCTGACCCAGCAGTACCGGGTGTCCGGCTTCCCCGTGGTCGACAAAGGCAAGGTCGTCGGCATGGTCACCAACCGCGATTACCGTTTCGAGACGAATCTGGACGCCCCGGTGAGCGCCATCATGACACCGCGCGAGCGCCTGATCTACGTGAAAGAGGGCGCCAGCGCGGAGGAAGCGCGGGCCTTGCTGCACAAGCACCGCCTGGAGCGCGTTCTTGTGGTCAACGACAGTTTCGCGCTGCGCGGGCTGGTGACGGTGAAGGACATCCTCAAGGCGACCGAGCATCCGCTCGCCAGCAAGGACGAGCAAGGCAAGCTGTGGGTCGGTGCGGCGGTCGGCGTGGGCGAAGGTACGGAGGAGCGCGTCGAGCACCTGGCCGAGGCGGGCGTAGACGTGATCGTGGTGGATACGGCCCATGGTCATGCTCAGGGCGTGCTCGATCGCGTGCGCTGGGTGAAGAAGAATTTTCCGAACGTGGAAGTCATCGGCGGCAATATCGCCACCGCTTCGGGCGCCAAAGCTCTGGTCGACCATGGCGCCGACGGCATCAAGGTCGGCATCGGCCCGGGTTCGATT
>JAJZUN010000467.1 GCA_021848555.1 Pseudomonadota bacterium
CCGCGTGGTGGTGTGCGTGGTGCCGGTAGTCCAGGCGTTCAATGGGCATGTCGATCGGACGCGTGCGGCGCTGGAGGGGCTGACGCCGCAGGTGGTGAGCCGGCAGATCGCCGACTATGTCGCCGGCACGGTGCCGACCAGCGTGGAGCAGCCGATCAAGATGGTGAATATCCGCGTTTGGGTGCCGCAGGATTCGCGGGCACGGCTGGCGGATGTCACGTCACTGCTGCTGCGCGCGCCGGACGGGCATGTGGTCCCGGTCGGCCGCATCGCGACGGCCCGCACGGTGACTGGCGAGCCCGAGGTGGACCGCGAGAACCTGCGGCCCATGATCGCGGTCACCGCGCGCATCCAGGGCCGCAGCCTCGGCAAGGCGGCGTCGGATGTGCAGCGCGTGCTGAGCAGGAATGGCTTGCTGCCGCACGGCGTCAGCTACGAGATGGGGGGAATCTATCAGCAGCAGCAGATCGCCATGCATGGTCTGATGATGGTGTTCCTCGCCGCCCTGCTGCTGGTCTTTCTGCTGCTGCTCGTCCTCTATGAGCAGTTCCTGATCGCAGGCGTGATCCTGGGGATGCCGGTGCTCGCGGTCTTCGCGGTCATGATCGGGCTGTGGCTGACCGGGACGGAGCGTGACATCACCGCGATGATGGGCCTCACCATGATCGTCGGCATCGTTACCGAGATCGCTATCTTCTACTTCTCGGAATTCCGCGAGGCGCGCCGTGACACCCGCGCGGCGCGGCTGGTCGAGGCCGGCGTGCAGCGGCTGCGCCCCATTGCCATGACCACGATCGCGGCGATCCTGGCGCTGGCGCCGCTCGCGCTTGGCATTGGGACCGGCGCTGCGCTGCTGAAACCGCTCGCCATTGCCATCATCGCCGGGCTTCTGGTGCAGATGCCGCTGGTGCTGTGGGTGATGCCGCTCGCCTTCCACGGGCTGGCGAATATACGTTCGCCCAGGAAGCAGACGTGATGACAAGCCAGGTTTGTGCAGCCATCGCTCGCATACTGCTGCCGACGCTCATTTTCGTGATGATAGGGTCAAACGGGGCTTTCCCGGCGCCCGTGTCCGGCAAATGCGCCAACGCCGTGACCATGCTGCAGGGAGTGCTACCGTCTGTGGTGAACATCGCGGCCTGGCATTTCGCCAGGGACGGTGCTCATAGCGGTCAATGGACCCGTGTGTTCGGCTCGGGGTTCATCATCGACTCGAACGGCGTGATCGTCACCAACCGCCATGTGGTGGCCGGAGCGGACATCATCTCGGTTGCCTTTGCCGACGGGCGAGCGGCGGTAGCGACCGTCACAGGCTTCGGCGGCGCGCTTGATCTTGCGCTCCTTCGGGTGGACGTGGACCGCAAACTGCCGGCGCTGGCCTTTGGCGACAGCAGCCAGCTTCGAATCGGCGAGCGCGTGTTCACCATCGGCAATCCCCTGGGGGTCGGCATCTCGGTGGGAGAGGGCATCGTCAGCGCTCTGGATCGCAACGTCGGGATGAGCCCCTACGACGAGCTGGTCCAGACCGATGCGCCGATCAATCACGGCGATTCCGGAGGGCCGATGGTCGACACGGCCGGCAAGGTGATCGGCGTGGACACCGCGCTGATATCGCCCACCGGAGGCTCCGCCGGCATCGGCTTCGCAATCCCGTCGGACGACGTGGCCTTCGTTGCCGACCGGCTGCGCCGGTACGGAACCATCCAGGCTGGCTGGATCGGCGTGAAGCTGCAGACCATCACTTGGCAGCTGGCGAACGCGCTCGGGATGGGAAAGCCGGATGGTGCGATCGTGGTCGCGACGCAGGATCATGCGCCGGCCGCACAGGCCGGGCTACGGTCCGGCGATGTGATTACCGCGATCGGCTCAACCCAGGTGGACAGCGCGAGCGATGTGCTGCGCACCGTTGGGCGGCAGCAGATCGGCCAACGGCTGACGCTGACCGTGTGGCGCGGCGGCGCGGCTCATCCTATCAGCGTGACAGTGGGTGCCTATCCTGCCGACCGAGTATCGGCCAAGCCACCCCAAGCCTCCGCATCCCTGGCGGCGATCGTGACACATCCGGATTTCGGGATCAGCCTCGGCGCGCTGACGCCGGCGCTGCGCAAGCGTTACTCTGTCACCAGGACATCCGGCGCACTGGTCACCTCCGTCGATCCGGACAGCGCCGGCGGGGCGGCCGGTCTCGTGCCGGGCGACGTGATTGTGCAGTTGGACGGGACGCCTGTTGCCGATCCCGGTGCGTTCAGGAAGGCCGCCGCCGCGACCAACAGGCGCGACCGGACTTTCGTTGCCTTGCTGGTCGAGAAGAAGAACGGGCTGACCTGGGTGCCGGTCCTGTCGCAGGCACCGAAGCCACGCTGAGCAGCCGGACTGTACCGCCTGGAAAATGGGGAGTATCGATGGGACAACCGCTCTTGCCCACATTTCAACTGTCCGCGTCCTTGCGAAAGCGAGAATACAACCCTGAAAGGGGTGGCCCTCAGGGCCTGTTTGAGTGGGATGTTTATGCAATGGCCTTGATCGGCTGGGGGTTGAGCAGGGCCTGAACGCTGGAGAGAATGGCGAAGGCGCCCCGAGGAAATCGGTCCTGCACGGCGGCGACGTTGCAACGCATGGTTCCGTCCTGGTGAATGCCTTCGGCTGATCTAGGTCTTGTTGACATAAGATGGTAGCCAGATGTTAGCGGCGGCGATATTGAGGAAGCTGAGGAATGACAGGGCGGTTTTGTCGTAGCGGGTGGCGATGCGCCTGAATTGCTTGATGCGGTTGAACATGCGCTCGACGCGGTTTCGGTCGCGATATGCGACGAAGTCGCAGTCGATGGGCTGCATGCGGTTCGCCCTCGGCGGGATGACCGGAAGAATGCCTTTCAGCAGCAGGGCACTGCGAACGTCGTCACTGTCGTAGCCCTTGTCGGCGAGCATCGCCTTGGGTGAAGTGACCGGCAGGTCGATGAGCTCGTTGACGGCCTGATAGTCCGAGGCCTCGCCGCCGGTCAGGACGAAGCCAAGAGGGCGTCCCTGACCGTCGGCGCGGGCGTGGATTTTGCTCGTAAAGCCGCCGCGGCTTCGACCAAAGCCCTCCTTATGAGTCCCCCTTTTGCGCCCGCTGCCTGGGAGTGGCCGCGCACCGTGGTGCTGTCGATCATGTGCTGCCAGTCGTCGGTCAGGCCGAGCTCGACCAGCGTCTGCAGCAGGGCGTCCCAGACACCCTGCTCCGCCCAGCGTCGGAAGCGGACATAAACCGAATTCCACTTGCCGTAGCGCTCGTGCATGTCGCGCCACGGACAGCCCACCCGCAGCACATACAGCATCCCGTTGAGAAAGCGCCGATTGTCCAGCGCCGGCCGCGCCCAACGGCCACGCTCCGGCGGCAGCAAGCCGCCGATGATCGCCCATTCCTTTTCCGTCAGATCGCCACGCACGCGCCGGTCTCCGCAAAGACCAGCGTTGAATCACGACCTTCGCCGTTTCGGAAGACCTTATGTCAACAGGGCCTAGGACGTGCTGCGCGATGCGCCGCAGCCGAAGCCGACCCGCGCGGTCGTGGAGCAGATGATGGCGCTGAGAGGCATTTCGGTCGGCGATGACCGTCAGCGCGCTCTGCTGCAGAAGACCGTGCTGGCGTCGCTCAACCGGGCCCGCGACACGATCGAGCGGATCGAAACCGCGGGCGTGGTCAGTTGGCGGGTGCATCAGGCCGGCCG
>JAJZUN010000468.1 GCA_021848555.1 Pseudomonadota bacterium
CGGTGCCCTCGCGGCAGGGCGTGCACTGCCCGCAGGACTCTTCGAAATAGAAATAGGACAGACGTTCCAGCGCGCGCACCATGCAGGTGGTTTCGTCCATGACGATCACCGCGCCGGAACCGAGCATGGAGCCGGCCTTGGCGATGGAATCGTAGTCCAGATTGGTCTGCATCATGATGTCGCCGGGTATCACCGGGGCGGAAGACCCGCCTGGAATGACCGCCTTGATCTTTCTGCCGCCGCGCATCCCGCCCGCCATTTCGAGCAGCGTTGCGAACGGCGTGCCCAGCTTCAGTTCGTAGTTGCCGGGGCGGTTCACATGGCCGGAGATGGAGAACAGCTTGGTGCCGCCGCTGTTGGGCACACCCAGCGCCATGAAGGCGTCGCCGCCGTTGTTGATGATCCAAGGCACCGCGGCGAAGGTCTCGGTGTTGTTGATGGTGGTCGGCTTGCCGTACAGACCGTAGCTCGCCGGGAACGGCGGCTTGAAGCGCGGCTGGCCTTTCTTGCCCTCGATCGATTCGAGCAGGCCGGTCTCCTCGCCGCAGATGTAGGCGCCGTAGCCGTGGACCGCGTGCAGTTCGAAGCAGAAATCGGTGCCGAGGATGTTCTTGCCCAGGTAGCCGGCGGCGCGCGCCTCGTCCAGCGCCTGCTCGAACAGCTCGTATTCGGCCCAGATTTCGCCGTGTATGTAGTTGTACCCCACGGCGATGCCCATGGCGTAGGCGCCGATGATCATGCCCTCGATCAGCATGTGCGGGTTGTAGCGGATGATGTCGCGGTCCTTGAACGTACCCGGCTCGCCCTCGTCCGTATTGCATACCAGATACTTGGGCCCGGTGTACTGCTTGGGCATGAAACTCCACTTCAGCCCCGCCGGGAAACCGGCGCCGCCGCGCCCGCGCAGCCCGGATTTCTTGACTTCGGCGATGACCGCGTCGGGCGTGATCTTCTCGCTGATGATTTTTTTCAGCGCGGTATAGCCGCCGCGCGCCTCGTAGTCCTTGAGGTGCCAGTTCGAGCCGTCGAGGCCCTTCATCAGGATGGCGTCTGGACCGTAGTCGAGCATCACTTGAGCTCCGCGAGCAGTTGGTCCAGCTTTTCGTTCGACATGGAGCAGCACATGCGCCGGTTGTTGACCAGCAGCACCGGCGCGTCGCCGCAGGCGCCCATGCATTCGCCCTGCTTGAGCGTGAAGCGGCCGTCGGCGGTTGTCTCGTTGAAACCCACGCCGAGACGATGCTTCAGATGCTCGGCAGCCTCGACGCCGCCGGAGAGCGCGCACGGCAGGTTGGTGCAGACGGTGACCTTGTGCTTGCCCACCGGCGCCAGGTCGTACATGTTGTAGAAGCTCGCGACCTCGTACACCGCGATCGGCGGCATGCCGAGGTACTGCGCCACGAAATCCATGGTCTCGGTCGAGAGCCAGCCTTTCTCCACCTGGGCGATGGCGAGCGCCGCCATCACCGCCGACTGCTTCTGCTCGGCCGGGAATTTGGCGATCTCGCGATCGATCTTCTTCAATGATTCTGCGCTCAGCATGTCATTCACCAAGGTTCATTTCACCGCTCAACGGTCGATCTCGCCGAACACGAAGTCCAGCGTGCCGATGATCGCAACCATATCCGCGATCATGTGGCCGCGCGCCATCTCGTTCAGTCCCTGCAGGTGCGCGAAACCGGCGCCGCGAATTTTCATGCGGTAGGGCTTGTTCGCGCCGTCGGACACCAGGTACACGCCGAATTCGCCTTTGGGGTGCTCGATCGCGGCATAAGCTTCGCCGGCGGGGACGCGGAAGCCTTCGGTGAAGAGCTTGAAGTGATGGATCAGCTCTTCCATGCTGCCCTTCATGTCGGCGCGCGCGGGCGGGGCGATCTTGTGGTTGTCCACGATCACCGGGCCGGGGTTGGCGCGCAGCCAGTCGACGCACTGGCGGATGATGCGATTGGATTGGCGCACTTCTTCCACCCGGCACAGGTAGCGGTCGTAAGTGTCGCCGTTGACGCCGACCGGGATGTCGAAGTCGAGCTTGTCGTAGACTTCGTAGGGCTGTTTCTTCCTCAGGTCCCACTCGACGCCGGAGCCGCGCAGCATCACGCCGGTGAAACCGAGCTGGATCGCGCGTTCGGGCGTGACCACGCCTATGCCCACGGTGCGCTGTTTCCAGATTCTGTTTTCGGTGAGCAGGGTTTCGTAATCGTCGACATGCCCCGGGAACCGGTCGGTGAAGTCCTCGATGAAATCGAGCAGGCTGCCCGAGCGGTTCTCGTTCATCTGCGCCACCGCTTTGGCGCCGTGGAACTTCGAGGCGATGTACTTCGGCAGAACCTCCGGCAGATCGCGGTACACGCCGCCCGGCCGGTAGTAGGCCGCGTGCATACGCGCCCCCGACACGGCCTCGACGATGTCGAACAGATCCTCGCGTTCGCGAAAGGCATACAGCATCATGGTCATGGCGCCGAGGTCCAGGCCCTGTGAACCGAGGAACAGCAGATGGCTCAGTATGCGGGTGATCTCGTCGAACATGACGCGGATGTACTGCGCGCGCTCGGGCACCTGGATGCCGAGCAGGCGCTCCACCGCGAGGCAATAGGCGTGTTCGTTGGCCAGGACCGAGAAGTAGTCCATCCGGTCCATGTAAGGCAGCGCCTGGATATAGGTCTTGTGCTCGGCCAGCTTCTCGGTCGCGCGATGCAGCATGCCGATGTGCGCGTCGGCGTTCACCACCACTTCGCCGTCCATTTCCATCACCAGGCGCAGCACGCCGTGCGCCGCCGGGTGTTGGGGGCCAAAATTCATGGTGTAGTTGCGAATTTCAGCCATGTCAGTGCTTGCCCAGATCGCCGTACTGGTCTTCGCGGATAATGCGCGGCGTGATTTCGCGCGGTTCTATCGTCACCGGCTGGTACACCACGCGCTTTTGCTGCGGGTCGTAGCGCATCTCGACCTGGCCGGAAATCGGAAAATCCTTGCGGAACGGATGGCCGATGAAACCGTAGTCGGTAAGTATCCGGCGCAGGTCCGGGTGCCCTGCGAACATGATGCCGAACAGGTCGAACGCCTCGCGCTCATACCAGTTCACGCCGGGCCAGATGCCGGTAAGCGTTTCCACCACCGGAAAATCGTCGTCCGCGGCAAACACCCTGATGCGCACGCGCCAATTGTGTTCGATCGAAAGGAGCTGCGAGGTCGCGGCAAAGCGCCGGCCTTCCCAGGCGCCGTTGCCGTAGGCGGAATAGTCCACGCCGCACAGATCCATCAACTGGGCGAAGGCAAGGCGGGGATCGTCGTGCAGGATCTGCGCCGCGGCGACATAGTCGGACGGATTCACCTCCACGGTGATTTCACCCAGCGCCTGCGTCAGGCTGGCAATCCGGCTGCCGAGGGCTGCCCCCAGATGGTTCTTGAGTTGTTCTAGCTTACCGGCCATTTATTATTGTGCGATCGTCTGAGCGAGCATTAGCGAGCGATGGTATTGGTGCGTTTGATCTTGTTCTGCAGCTGGATGATGCCGTAGAGCAGGGCCTCGGCCGTAGGCGGACAGCCCGGCACGTAGACGTCCACCGGCACGATGCGGTCGCAGCCGCGCACCACCGAGTAGGAATAGTGATAGTAGCCGCCGCCGTTGGCGCAGGAGCCCATCGAAATCACCCAGCGCGGCTCGGCCATCTGGTCGTACACCTTGCGCAGCGCCGGCGCCATCTTG
>JAJZUN010000469.1 GCA_021848555.1 Pseudomonadota bacterium
GGTCTCGAACGGTTCGCGTCCCATCCGGCCGCCCGGCCTGCCGAACGTGACCATGATCACCGTCGCCGAGGGTGCCGACGTGGCGGACGACTGGATCGCCGCGCACATCACCGCGGCGGACGTGTGTGTGACCGCGGACATCCCGCTGGCGTCGCGCTGCTTGGCGAAGGGGGCGCGGGCGGTGTCACCGGTCGGGAAGCACTGGACCAGCGACAACATCGGCGGCGCACTCGCCGGCCGCGAGGTCGCCCGACACCTGCGGGAGATCGGCATGAACGCCGGCGGCCCGGCGCCGCTGACAAAGGCCGACCGGTCGCGGTTCCTCGGCGCGCTGGATGCGGCGGAGCAGGCGGCGCGGCGGGAACGCGGCCGGGAGGACAGGGACATCGGCAGCGCTCCGGTTCGCGATCCTGGTTGAGATGATCCCCCAGGGCAGTTCAGTCCCGATCGTCAGCGCCGGGTCAGCATGGCCTGAACCCAACGTGCGAGGGTGTGGAGGTCAACGGCTTGTCGATCACCTCACCCCACGGCGGGAGTTTGGTGCCGGCGTAGCCAGTGCCGCTGGATGCAGCGCCCCGGCAGAATTCAACCGCAGACAAACAGCAGCCCGACCAAGCCATGCCGGCTAGCCGCCGGGTCGTCAATTTCCTGTCGGCGGATAGCGCTGAGCCGCACGAAAGATGCCGACGTGCAACAGCATCGTTGGCTGCGAGCCTGGGGCTTCCGTTCTACCGTGTCGTCTTACGCGTCTTGAGGTCCCGACAGGTGTCCAGCCAGGCAATGATGGCCATCGCACGGGCAAGCTCGTGCACGAGTGGTGCGGGGACACCCTGGGAAACAAAATCGCTGGCGCGTTCCACAGCGGTCTGAAAAAGGGGCAGCGCCATAAAGGCGGTATCCGCATCATCCGTTGCGATCTGTGCCTGCAGAGTGGCGGTGTCCGCCTCGAGAATGCTGCGGATCGACGAGTAGGCGTGTTTTGTACACCAATGGTAGGCGAGTTCGCACGGCCTGAGCGAGGCGAATGGGTTAAAGCTGTCCGCCGGCCGCCGCCACGGGGATGGCGGATGGTTGAAAGGGTTAGGGTCATCCGGATTGAAATTCGGGCCATGAATTCCCGCACGCTCAGGCGAAATTTGCTGTTGTGACATGGGGCAAAGCTCCGGGATGGGTTTGACGAATTGCCTTCTGAGCTCGCTCATATAGAGGGATACGGGGGATATTTGCTGCAACGTCGACATGCTTGTTTGCATAACGCTCCGTTCTGCTGGAACGAGTGGGCGGCGTGCAGCAGCAGACCGAGATCGGATCAGCGCGAGCTCGGTGAAAGCGAGATAACGATGGATGAGTTGCCGATGCGTTGGTCAATGCCGGCCACTGATACGGTCGAGGACGCGCTGCATCAGCGGCTGTGCCACAGCGCGATCCCGCCAGCCAAGTCGGCGCAACGCGGCGAGGTCGGTGAGGAAGGCATCGTCGCGCACGTCGTCGTCGGATAACCAGGTCCGCAGCACCGGCAGGGCGATGCTGCCGAACTGCTGGTCCTGCACGCGGACCAGCCGCCCACGCCAATGCCCCGTTGCGGTGGGCACGAGCAGCGGCGGTGCCGTGCCGTCGGCCGCGCCGCACAGGGGCGCCCACCGCGCCGCGTCAACCGTGTCCGCCAGCGCCCCGGCCATCGTCCCGCCGCCACGCTGAACGCGTCGGGCGAGTGCATGGACGCTGACATTCGCCTCCAGGGACATGAGCAGCCTCCACTTGCGGCCGAGCAGCGACAGCGCGAACCGACAAACGGTGAAACCGCGTTCCCACGGCCAGCCCGCGGCGGCGTCCCATTCGCCCGTTGCCTCGGGGGAACGCCAGGTGTTCAGGCGAAGGTCGGCTGAGGTCGGGCGGTCCTCCGCGATCGCCCACCGGCCGTCCGCGTCGCAGGCTGGCGGATAGAAGGCGATGCGATCGGCATCCGCGGTGGCCTGCTGCCAGCGTCGGCCAGTCTCGCGGATCAACCAGTCGCTCGGTCGCTTGCTGCGGGCGGCCTCGCGCAGGGGCCGCAGTGCCCGCTCGATCTTGGCGCGGGTGACGGCGAGGTCCGGGGCAAGCCGATCGCGCAGGAGGCGTGCCTGCCCGACCAACTCGGCGGGGATCAGGGTGCGTGTGGGGTCGGCCCCGCTCATGCGGCACGGCCGGTGGCCGCCGGGAATGTCGAAGACGATTGAGCGACCAGCAGGAACGCGGCCCACCTCGCAAAGAAATTGGATGCCTGGTGTGCGCCTGTCGGGCGTGATCTGTGGATCATCCTCTCCAATCCGTGAGATTTGGCTGAATTGCGCGCCTGAAACCAAGAATATATGGTCGGTGCGCAGCAGTGAGGACGAACGTTTTTCATGATGGATTTGCATTCCAATCTTCGAGCTTCCCTCGCAAGGCTAGCAGAATCGCAAGATGGTCCAGTCATCTTCCCACCGGAACTGACAACGACTTTTGTGAATAGTGTGCTGAGGGTGACGATGGTCGCATTGACAAACCTTCCGGCGCTCGCCGCTCACCCCGAGCCCGGATGTCGTAAGGCAGCGGAGGTGGTCAGCGAGATTCACGCACACTTTGACTTCCTGCTGCAGGAAGATCGAAGGGCTATACGTGCGGGCCGTCCCCTTCCTCATGGTGGCCGAATTGCTTGCAACGCTTGTTTCGGGGCCCTTGTCCATCCTAAGCGGATTGCTGCAATCGTTTTTGTAACCCTCGCGACAAGCCCAAAGCCGATCATTAATACGCTGTGCAGAAAGTGCGGCGCGAATGAAGCTGCCATGCGCCGACTTGTGAAAAACCAAGAAAATGAATATGCGGAACGTCTCAAGAAGTCCCCACACCTGCACATCAATGGCGGCCAAGCCTAGCGAGTACAAGGGGCGTGGTTCGCTCCACCGATGCCGACCACGACGCGCTCTTGTTCTGGTGATCAGGCAGCGCGTGCTGCGATAATGCGGGTCGGGATACGCGTCGACCGGCGGCGGGATCTGGAAGTGCGCGCGGATCGCGGCGAGGTAGGGCGCGGTGAGGAGCGCGCGGTCGGCGTCGATGACAAAGCGCTGCGTGGGGATGTCGAAGACGATCCGGTCACAGGGCCAGTCCGCGTCCTCGTCGGTGGCGATAACGGGGGCGAGTTCGGGCACGGGTGGCTTGGGCCGGCCGGGGCGGTGAGGCGGTCGCCGTAGGGTTCGGCGGCGGTGAGCGGGATGGCGTGGGCGAGCAGACGCACGCTGCCGTTGCCGTCGCGGATAAACCAGAAGGGGCCGAGGTGCGGGTCAGGCGTCATGTCCGGCGCCGTGCTGACAAAGGGGCTGCGTTATAGGGTCGTGTTAGCGGTGAGCGTGGCCGCGTCATCACGACGTGAACGCGGGCGTGGCCCGGCCTGGTCTGGCCTGTAACGGGGCGAGTTGCGGCGTGTGGATCAGGGCCGGGGTGTGGGCTGGCCAGGGCCGACAAAGGGGTGCGGTCGACAACGCTGGCGCGCGGGCCACGACGCCGCGGCCGTGCCGGCATCCAGGGGATCCCGCGCTGGTCAGCAGTTGAAACGGGATTGGGTGAACGGCGGCCCGACAAAGCGGTGCGGCGCACGGCCTGGCCGGCAACGCCAGAGGAAGCGCGGGCGGCACGCGAAGGGGCGGGATAAAGGCCCTGGCCGGGCAGCGGTGGCGTTCAACAGG
>JAJZUN010000470.1 GCA_021848555.1 Pseudomonadota bacterium
TGCGCTCCATCACCTGCGCCAGGATAGGCTGGATCTCGACCAGCCCCTGATGCCCGCGTGCGCCTGCCTCGGCGATCTCGAACACGCGCGACTCGGCCTCGTCGAGCAACTTGGCCACTTCCTTGCCCATCGGGTTCAAGGCGGAGTCGGCTATCCCGGTGCCCACTTCGATCAGCCGCCGCTGGATCGCGCGCTCGCGCACAATCTCGGCGTAGCGCCGGATGTTGTGCGCCGAAGGGGTGTTTTGCGCCAAAGCGCCCAGATAGGCCAGTCCGCCGGTCTTGTCCTTGTCTTCGCTCTGTTCTATGGACTCGAACACCGTGACCATGTCGGCCGGGCGATTCTTCTCCATCAGCTTGCCGATATGGCGGTAAATGCGCCGATGGTCGTCGCGATAAAAATTGCTTTCCGCCAGGATGTCGGCGACGCGCTCCCAGGCCTGGTTATCGAGCAGCAAACCGCCCAGCACCGACTGCTCCGCCTCAATCGAATGCGGCGGCACCCGCAGTTGCGCCAGTTGCGGGTCATTCACGATTTGAGGGTTTGCCTGGGCCATGGGGAGCACTTTGTGGGAACGCAAATTCTACTCTAAGATATCTCGGGGGTTTTATCCATAACCGCTTTTTCTGCACGGATGTTTTTTATCCGTGCAGAAAAAGCGGTTGGCGCGCAGAGCGCGCAATGGCCGATCAGCTACGTAGACGAATCAGGGTAACGCGGACTGCCATGCCACGGCTTGCGCGGACGGCGGCCCGTCCACGCGGATCGCCGATTGTATGCGGACGATGAACCCGTCCGCATACAATCGGCGATCTTGGATAAAAAAGGCCGGAACCCCGGCCTTTCTTCTTGCCCAGAGGCTTGCCGGCTACTCTGAAGCTTCGCCCAGCACCGAAACCGTGATATGCACGACCACGTCCGAATGCAGCCCTATGGCGATGGAATTATCGCCGACCTGCTTCAGCGGCCCCTGCGGCATACGGACTGCAGCACGCTCGATTTCGAAGCCCTGGGCTTGCAGCGCCTCGACGATGTCGTGGGTGGTGACCGAACCGAACAGGCGCCCGTCCACGCCGGTCTTGCGCGTGACCTGAACCGTCAGGCCGTCGATTTTCGAGCCCAGTTCCTGCGCCTTGGCCAACGCGTCCATCTGCGCCTTCTCCAGCTCGCCGCGGCGCACCTCGAACGCGGCAAGATTGTCGGGCGTGGCGCGCTTGGCCTTGCCCTGCGGGATCAGGAAATTGCGGGCGTAGCCCTCCTTGACCTTGACCACGTCGCCGAGCCCGCCGAGGTTGACTACTTTTTCCAGCAGTATGATTTGCATGGCTGGGTTCCTTTAGTGCAGGTCGGTGTAGGGAAGCAGCGCCAGATAGCGCGCGCGCTTGATCGCCACACCCAGCTGGCGCTGATAGCCGGCCTTGGTGCCGGTGATGCGCGCCGGGATGATCCTGCCGTTCTCATTGATGAAGTCCTTGAGTATCTCGATGTCCTTGTAATCGATCCACTCGATTTTCTCCGCGGTAAAGCGGCAGAACTTGCGGCGCTTGAACAGCTGGCGCCCGCCTTTCTTGTCGTCTTTCTTGAGATTCTTGCCTTTGCCTTTGGCGCCTCTTCTTGGTGGTGGCATGTCAAACTCCTTCTACGAATTCAATGTTGGTTGCGTGTAATACCAGTTGCTTGCTGTCGCGGCTCTTGCCTGCCAGGAATCCGGTGACTTTCACCTGCATTCCCGGCCTGGCCGCGGCCATCAGGCGCGCTTCGCGCTCGAAGGCCAGACCGGCCACCTCGCACTGTACCGCGCGTTTGGCGCCGGCCTCGATCTGCTCGGACGTGTGGCTGAGCCGGAAATTGACCACCGGAATACCGGCAGGCGTGTGGCGCAGCGCGTCGAGTTCGATCAGATTGCCGGACAGCACGAACTGATTGTCCAAACTGCTCAGGCAGCGGCGGCCGTCGTTGCTGCGACGGGCGTTTCGGCCGCTTCAGCCTGCCTCGGAGCGTCGGCCGCCCTGGGCGCATCGCCGTTCAGCACCGAGCGCGATTTCTCTTCCTTCATCATCGGCGAAGGCGTGGTGACCGCGGCCTTCATTTGCACGGTGAGATGGCGCAGCACGGCGTCGTTGAACTTGAATGAATGCTCGAGCTCGTCCAGGGTTTCCTGATCGCACTCGATGTTCATCAGCACGTAGTGCGCTTTGTGCATCTTGGCGATGGGGAAAGTCATCTGGCGCCGGCCCCAGTCTTCGAGGCGGTGGATCGCGCCTTTGCGTCCGGTGATGGTGCTGCGGTAGCGCTCGATCATCGCGGGCACCTGCTCGCTCTGATCGGGATGGACGATGAATACGATTTCGTAATGTCGCATGCGCATCTCCTTATGGGTTAAGCCTCCCGTCATGCGTAGCGGTGAGGCAAGGTAAGCCGGACCATCGTCCAACGACGACGAACCGGCAATCGGTGAAAAGCGTGTGATTATAAAGGGAAACTGCCTCCAAAGGCAAGTATTTCTCAGGCGCCGCGTCGTCAGGCCCCGGCCGAGCGCCGGCGGCGCGACTCGAACAGCACTACGCCGCTTGCCACCGATACGTTGAGGCTCTCCACCTGCCCCAGCATGGGAATTTTCACCAGCTGGTCGCAGGTGTCGCGCGTCAGGCGCCGCAGGCCCTCGCCTTCGGCGCCCAGCACCCAGGCGAGCGCGACGGGTAGCTGGGCCGAGTACAGATCTTCCTTCGCCTCAGAATCCGCCCCTACCACCCAGATGTTGCGTTCCTTCAATTCGCGCAGGGTGCGCGCGAGGTTGGTGACCGCGATATAGGGCACGCTGTCCGCGGCGCCGCTCGCCACCTTGATCACCGCGGCCGACAGCCCGACGGCGCGGTCCTTGGGCGCGATCACCGCATGGCAGCCGGAGGCATCGGCCACGCGCAGGCAGGCGCCGAGGTTGTGCGGATCCTGCACGCCGTCGAGCGCGAGCAGCAGCGGCGGTTCCTTCAGTTCATCCAGCAGGTCCTCGAGCGAAACGTGCCGGCGCACCGCGTCGACTCTGGCCACCACGCCCTGGTGCCTTCCTGGCGGCGCCATGCCGTCCAGCCGCCGCGCATCCACCTGCAGCATGCGCAAGCCAAGGCTGTCGGCGAGTTTGATCAGGTCGCGCATGCGCGGGTCGGCGCGCGCGCTGTCGCAATACAGTTCGTGCACGCTCTTGGCGTCCAGGCGCAGGCGCGCGGTAATCCCGTGAAAGCCGTGAATGAAGCTGGTCGCGCTCAAAGCTCAGCCCCTTTTCTTCTTCGGCGCGCTGTCTTCGGCGAGCCGGAAATCGATTTTGCTCGAATCCAGATCCACCCGCACCAGCTTCACCCGCACGCGGTCGGCGAGGCGATAGCGCCGGGCGGTGCGCTCGCCCAGCAACTGGTGCCGGGCGGCGTCGAAATGATAGTAGTCCTCGCCCAGTTCGGAGATGTGAACCAGGCCTTCGACATAGACGTCGTCCAGCGCGACGAATATGCCAAAACCGGTGACCGCGCTGATCGATCCGGGAAACTCCTCGCCGATGCGGTCCTGCATGTAATAGCACTTGAGCCAGGACTCGACGTCGCGCGTCGCTTCGTCGGCGCGGCGTTCGGTCATGGAGCAATGCGCGCCGAGTTCCTCCCAGTCGCCCGGGCTGTAGCTCTTGCCCGCGAGCGCGGCGTTGATC
>JAJZUN010000471.1 GCA_021848555.1 Pseudomonadota bacterium
GAGCACGCGCCGCAGCGGAATGAATTGCGGCCGGTCCGAGCGCGCCAGACGCCCCTCGGCGGTGCGCAGCGCCAGCAGCGCCGCCTGCACATTTCCGGCGAGCTGCAACTGCTGCGAAGCCACGGTGAGCATCTGCTCGATCTCGGCCAGCGCCCATTCGTCGTGACTGCGCGAGAGTTCCTGGTACAAAGCCTCCAGCGCCACTTGCTGGCTCTGCGACTCGGCGATTTTGTTGTCGAGCACGCTCAGCTTGCCCTGGGCCTCGCGCGCCCCTTCGAGCGCCTGCTGCGCCAGCACGCGGCTCTCGTTCGCGGCGCGGTCGCTCGCGCGCAGGCGCTGCGCCAGCTCCTCGCGGATGCCGTCGATGCGGCTGCGGGTGTCGTACCACTGCCAGCAGACAACGGCAATCGCGGCGAGCAGCACCAGCATCAGCGGCAGGCGCGAGTTTTTCGCCTGCGGCTCGCGCCCGCTGCGGCCGCTGGGCTCCTCCGGCTCTGCCGCCGGCTGGACGGGATCGGGATTGCTTTCGTTCATGAATGTCGTACGAAGTCCGCGAGTTTCACACTCTAGCAAAAAAAGCGACCAGCCCCGCGACCAGGCCTTCGTCGCCCGGACCGGTGAGCACTACGGTCTGCACCCCCAGGGCGCGCGCCGCGGCGGCAATGCGCTCGTGCGGCGCGAACAGCGGCGTGCCCTGCAGGCACTCGCGCCCGGCCTCGCCCAGCATCTGGTACAGGTTGGCCAAGCCCTCGCTCGAGGTCACGGTAAATGCATCGAGCTCGTGCCGCGCACAGCGGGCCAGCAGCGGCGCGGCATCGGCCTTCGGCCGGCCGCGGCGGTAGCATTCGGCGTATTCGACCACGGCGCCGCGCGCGGCGAGCGTCTCGCGCAGCAGTTCGCGCCCGCCTTCGCCGCGGAAAATCACCACGCGCTTGCCCGCGAGCTGCTGCAGCTGCGGCAGCGCGAGCAGGCCCTCGCTGTCGAAGCGCTCGGCGGGCGCGATCACGTCGGCAAAACCATGGCGCTGCAGCTCGCGTTCACTGCCGCGGCCCACCGTTGCCACGCGCAGCCCGTCGGGCCAGTCGCGCCGCGCGCGCACCAGCGCCAGCGCCTTGCTCACCGCATTGGCACTGATGAAAATCGCCAGGTCGAAGCTCTCCAGCCGCGCTATCAGCGCGCGCAGCGCCGGCGTATCCGCGGCATCGAAAATTTCCAGCGCGGGGAACAGCAGCGGCTCGCCGCCCGCGGCGCGAATGAGCGCAGCGAGATGCGCCGCCTGCCCGGCGGGCCGCGTCACCACGACGCGGCGCCCGACCAGCGCTGTCGAACTCATAGCAGGGCTGCGAGTATGCGGTCGGCGCCTTGCGCGCGCAGTTCGCCGGCCAGGCGCAAGCCCAATTCCTCGGGCGACGCAGACGGTCCAGACACCTCCGCCCTGACGATGCTGTTGCCGTCAGGACTCGCGACCAGCCCGCGCAGCTCCAGCGTCGACCCGCTTACGCTGGCATAGGCGGCCAGCGGCAGCTGGCAGCTGCCGCCGAGCGCGCGGCTCACCGCACGTTCGGCGCGCACTGCAAGTTCGGTGGCACGGTGATTGAGCGCAGCCAGGCTGGCGGCGATATCGCTGCGCGCGGCGCGATATTCGATCGCGAGCGCACCCTGCCCCGCCGCAGGCAGGCTCTGCTCCACCGTCAGCACCGAGCGGATGCGCGCGCCCAGCCCCAGCCGCTTCAGGCCGGCCGCGGCGAGAATGATCGCATCGTGTTCGCCGCGGTCGAGCTTGGCGAGGCGCGTGTCGAGATTGCCGCGCAGGCTGTTCACCACCAGCTGCGGATAGCGGCTGCGCAGCTGCGCCTCGCGCCTCAGGCTGGAGGTGCCGACCACCGCACCCGCAGGCAGGGCGTCGAGGGCATCGAATTTGCCGGAGACGAAGGCGTCGCGCGGATCCTCGCGCTCGAGGATCGCGCCGAGGGCGAAGCCGGCAGGCAATTCCATCGGCACGTCCTTGGCCGAATGCACGGCCAGATCGGCACGGCCCTCGGCCAGGGCCAGTTCCAGCTCTTTCACGAACAAACCCTTGCCGCCGATCTTGGCGAGCGAGGTGTCGAGGATTTCGTCGCCGCGCGTGGACAGCGCGAGCAGTTCCACGCTGCAACCCGGATATAATCCGCGCAGCCGGTCGCGCACATGCGCGGCCTGCCACAGCGCGAGGCGGCTTTGGCGCGTGGCGATGATGATGCGATTTGGATGATTCAAGACGGGGATTTCGCTATGGCTGCAAGGCAGGTGCCGACACGCTGGATTCTAGCATGCCTCGCCGCGCTGTTCCTTGCTGCGCCGGCCTGCGCGCAAATGGCGACGGCGCGCAATTTCGCGGCGGACGCGCGTCTCGCGGCCGAGCGCAAGATCCCGCTGCTGGTGCTGTTCTCCGAAGCGGGCTGCGCCTGGTGCGAACGCGCGCGGCAGGAATTCCTGCTGCCGATGCAGCGCAATCCGGAATACCGCACCAAGGTGATGATGCGCGAGGTCGGCGCCGACGACTCCGCGGCGCTGGTCGATTTCGCCGGGACCGCGACGACCCAGGCCGATTTTGCGCGCGCCAATCGGATAAGCATGACGCCGACGGTGATGCTGTTCAGTTCCCGCGGGGAGGCGCTGGGCGAACCGCTGGTGGGCTTCGGCAGCGCCGATTACTACGGCTATTTCCTCGACCAGCGCATCGATGCCGCGCTGGCGCAGCTGCGCGCCATCCGCTAGATCCGCCGCGCGCACCCTTGCCGCGCCTGCAGGACGTACTCAGCCGGTCGCAAGCTCCTTGACTACCGGCCACTGGCGCCGGCTCACCGGGATCTTCTCTGCGCAGCCTTCGAACAGCACCAACCAACCCTGCTCGCCGTCCTCGAGGTCCGACTTCTCGAAGCCGCGGATATGCGATTTCGCCACCAGGCAATTGCGGTGCACGCGCACGAAGGCCTCGGCAAATTCCTGCTCCAGATGAGTGAGCGATTCTTCCACCAGGTACTCGCGCTCTGCGGTACGGATGGTGACGTACTTCAACTCGGCCTTCAGAAAAAGGATGTCCGCCACCGGCACCAGCGTGATGCGCCCGCGCTCGGGCACGGGCAAATGCCGCCGCGGCGCGTTCTCCAGTCCGCGCAGCGCATCGCCGCTGGGCGCAGCCAGGTCGCGCGCGCGGCTAAGCGCGTCCAGCAGCCGCGCGCGGCGCACCGGCTTCAGCAGATAATCGAGCGCGCGCAGTTCGAACGCCTTGATCGCGTACTCGTCGTAGGCGGTGACGAAGACGATCGCCGGCGGCTGTGGCAGCGCCAGTGCGTGGCGCGCGAACTCGATGCCGCTCATCTGCGGCATGCGAATGTCGACCAGCACCAGATCGGCGGCGACCGAGGCAAGCAGTTCCAGCGCCTCGCGCCCGTTGGCCGCTTCTCCCACCACTTGCGCCGGCACCAGCGGCGCACAATCGGCAATCAGCTCCTTCAGGCGCGCGCGCGCCGGCGCTTCGTCGTCGACCAATACGACCCTGAGCGCGCCGCTCATCCTCCCCTCCGCCAGGGCAGGGCGCAGCGCAGTGCAACACCCGCGCCGCGGAATTCCAGCAGGGAGTCCCGCGGCGCGTTTTGCTCTATACTTGTCACGGGTAAACTCTTGAAAATGTATATCAATTGGC
>JAJZUN010000472.1 GCA_021848555.1 Pseudomonadota bacterium
TCCGATCTAGATGTCCGCACGCTCGGAGCGCCGGCGGCCTCGATCGGCGGCGCCGGGACATTCGACGGGGTTTTCATCACGGGGCTCCTGGCGGTGCTTCTGACCTAATAGTCTGCCGCAAAGCTGCGGCGCATTCTTCGCTATGCTGCTCCACGTTTCGATGTTCGATTGCCGGAACTCAGCAAGTCACATGAAACAGCGCGATGGTTGGGCCTTTGGCCTCGTTCCATCGGCGCATGGCGTTCGGTGTGGGCGAGAGGTCAACCCGAACACCTTGTTTCCTGAAATATTCGGCAGCTTCCGCAGAGAGCGTGACCATGCCATTCTGGCCTGAGCCAATGATGAGCCTATCGGCCCCCTTTTCGAATATGTACTCGGCCTCCTCGAGCGATATTGTATGAGAGCTGCCGAACACAGCCTTCGACAGCTTCTTCTTTCTTTTCTTGATCTCGCCTGACAACCGAATCAGGACATCGTGTTCGATATCCGCTCCATCTATGGTGATGGAACCAAATTGGGTAGCGTCGATCCTGGGTCTCATGATGCCTCTCCTAAGGGAGCTGCTGCTTGCGCCCTGCGTAGATCCGAGGCGCGCCGCCGCGACGAAGTAACGGCGGCGAGAAACCAGCGCATGGCGCGGACCAGCCGGACCACCCGCCGAGTGGCTGCTACTCGAAGCGTATCAATGTTTCTGCAGGGGTGTCCTCGCCGTAGCGTCGAATGAGTTCCTCGATCTCGCCGAGCAGCACGCCCTCGTCGTCCTCGTCGATCGCGCCGTCGCCGATCAACCGGGCGGTCAGGCCGTTCACCATCGCCTCGCGCATCGCACGCAGCGTCGGCATACGCCGAAAACTGATGTCGTCCATGGCCGCCTGGATGAGCCGCGATAGACCCTCGCTTGCCTTGACGACGACGAAGTCGATAGCGGTCGCTTCCTTGCCGTACTCCTCGATCAGGCGGTCGAGTTCGACCAGCAGCGATGTCTCGTCTTGCGGGTGCAGAAACTCCGTTTCCAGCGCCTCCCCGGTGCCGCGTTCCACCAACGCGACCCGCACCTCTCCCAGCGTCTGCGGCGGCAGTTCTCGATCCGGGTCATTCACCAGCCCTTCGATGGTGGCCGATAGTTCTGGGCTGATGCGCGTTGCGACGTCAATGGAAGGTCTGATGGTCATTTGCCGTATCCCGGGAGGATCCGAATCGTGCCGCGGCGATCGCCTAGACGCCGCGGTTCCGCGGCGGCCCGGCATACTCGCCGGCTGGCACATCGACCCGATCCGCCTTCACTTGACAATGCGGCTTATTGCCGGCTATGTCGAAGCGGTTACGCCAGTGATAAGGGTGAAGGTTTTGCGGCTTATCCGGCGCACCGCCGGCAAGCTTTTCGATCTTCCAGCCGAACTCCGCATGGCCGTCACCGAACTGGTCGCGACGCATCCAAGCGCCGCACGCGTCCTGCCGCCACAGGGACGGGTCGGCATCCGGCATCGCCCTGCCATGCTGCCACACCGCTTCGATAGACTCTTCTTTCCAGTCCATGGCCTGTTCCGCTGGGATCAAGGATCGCCCGCCCAGGGCGCTCTCGAGATATTCAGCCTAACGCTGCCCGATTTCTCCAATATGAGAATAGTCAAGAAAATGCCCAACTTCAGAAGACCAACCGCAGATCTGGCGATGATGCAAAGCTGCCCTTGACAAAGTAAGGCCATATCAGGCCCCCGATATCCGCTATCGAACGAGAGCGGAACCGAAGGGCGCTCGCGAACCTGCCGGGCGCACCTCTGCCTCCCCCAGAAACGCCAAGGTTCGCAATGCGATCCCGCCCGCAATGGAAATCGTGTGACTTTCGTCAACAAGGACCGGCACGGCGGCTGTTAGCATCATTTTTTGTCCACGGCCCGGCGAACCAAGCGAGGTGTGCGATGCAACCATCGCCGCGTGTCCCGGTCAGCATTCCGGCGGACGGCCGGCAGCTCGAGGGTGAATTGATCGTGCCCGGCGGCGCGTCTGGCGTCGTTGCATTTGCGCACGGCAGCGGCAGCGGTCGGCACAGTCCGCGCAATCAATTCGTTGCGCAGGTGCTGCAGCAGGCGGGGCTCGCGACGCTGCTGCTCGATCTGCTCGAAGAAGACGAAGCGCAGGACCGGCACAAGGTGTTCGACATCGAACTGCTCGCCTTGCGCCTGCTCGCGGCCGCGAGCTGGCTCGGCGACAAGCCCACCACTCGCTCCCTCGCGCTCGGCTATTTCGGCGCCAGCACCGGGGCGGCGGCAGCTCTCGTCGCCGCAGCACGCGATCCCGCAAGGGTAGCTGCGGTCGTGTCCCGGGGTGGGCGTCCTGACTTGGCGATGCGCTGGCTGCCGCAGGTGAAAGCACCGACGCTGCTGATCGTCGGCGAGAATGATGAGCCCGTGCTGCAGTGGAACCGCGATGCGCATGAACGTTTAGGCGTCGAGAAGGAACTGGTTGTAGTTCCGCGCGCGACGCATCTGTTCGAAGAGCCCGGCGCGCTCGAGGAAGTGGCGCAGCACGCCTGCCGCTGGTTCGTGCGCCACCTTTCTCCGCTTGGCGTGCGCTCCGGCGCCGGCGGAGAGGCAGAGCGATGAGCGCAGTCGCGCTCATCGCCGGGGATGCCCACCCGGAACTGGCGCGCGAAATCGCGCGTTCGATGGGAACGTCTCTGGTTCCCGTCTCCGTCTCGGCCTTTGCCGACGGGGAGACGCGCGTGCGCATCGAGGCCGAAGTCCGGGATGCAGACCTGTACATGGTGCAACCGACTTCCGTGCCGACCAATGAGCGCCTGATGACGCTGGCGCTGCTCGCCGACGCCGCGCGCGCGGCTGGCGCAGGGCGCATCACCGCAGTAATGCCCTATTTCGGCTACGCGCGCCAGGACGTGCGCAAGAGCCCGGGCGAGCCGCGGTCGGCTCAGCTTGCAGGGCGTATCCTGCGTTGCGCCGGCGTCGGGCGGATGGTGGCGCTCGAGCTGCATTCGCCGGCGCTGGAGAGCGCGTTCGAGATGCCGCTCATTCACCTGCGCGCCGACGATCTGATGTTGCCCGCGATCCGAGACTGCGGTTTTTCTCAGCTCACGGTTGTGTCACCCGATGCCGGAGGCCTCAAGCGCGCGCAGCGTTACGCGCAAGCCCTGGCGGCGCCGCTGGCGGTCGTGGCGAAGACCCGTCCGCGCGCCGACGCTGCGGTCGTGCAGCAAGTGCTTGGCGACGTGCGCCGCCGCACTTGTCTCATCGTCGACGATATGGCGAGCACCGGCGGCACTATAGTGGGCGCGGCACAGGCCCTGCTCGAGGCGGGAGCCGTCGCGGTTCACGCGCTCTTTATCCATGCCGTCATGGCGCCAGGCGCACTGGAACGCATCTACGCGGCATCGGTGCGAACCATCATGACCACCGACAGCGTGCGCATCGCGATCGACCCTCGAGTCCGGATCGTGCCGATTGCGCCACTCCTAGCGCAGGCTCTGGACCGGCTCGCGGGCCGAAGCGCCTTTCGAACGGAGGTGACCGATGTTCAGGAATCGTGAAGACGCGGCGTTGCAGCTCGCACAGCGCTTGAAGGCGCGTAGGCTGAAGGATCCGGTCGTTCTCGGGATTCCACGCGGGGGCGTGGTGACCGCAGCCATTCTGGCGCGCGAGCTCGGCGCCGAGCTCGACGTCGTGTTG
>JAJZUN010000473.1 GCA_021848555.1 Pseudomonadota bacterium
GCGGCGGGTCGGTAGAAGCGCCGGCGGCGCGGCATACGCCCAGAAGCAGGGCGGCATCCTCAAGATGGACCACCGCGACAGCCCGGCCAGCGCCTCGATCCACGAGGAAGCGACTTACTCGGTCAACATCCCGTTCATGGGCGTGTTCAACAACCTGGTGATGTACAAGCAGGACGTGGCCCAGAACAGCATCGATTCCATCGTCCCCGACCTCGCCAGCAGCTGGTCCTGGAATCCGGACCATACCAGGCTCACTTTCAAACTGCGCGAAGGCGTCAAATTGCATGACGGCAAGCCGTTCACGTCCAAGGACGTGAAGTGCACCTTTGATCTGCTGCAGGGCAAAGGCACGGCCAAATTCCGCAAAAATCCGCGCAAGGCCTGGTACGAAAATCTGAAAGAGGTCGTCACCAACGGCGATTTCGAGGCGACATTCGTATTGGGGCGGTCGCAGCCGGCGCTAATCGCGCTGCTGGCCTCGGGCTACACCCCGATCTACCCCTGCCACGTTTCGCCGGCCGACATGCGCACCCATCCGATCGGCACCGGACCGTTCAAATTCGTCGAATTCAAGACCAACGAGTCGATCAAGCTCACGCGCAACAAGGACTACTGGAAGAAAGGCCGGCCTTATCTGGACGGGATCGAGTACACCATCATACGCAACCGTTCGACCGCGAATCTGGCCTTCATCTCGGGCAAACTCGACATGAGCTTCCCGACCAACTTGACGATCGCGATGGTGAAGGACACGCAGAAACAGGTGCCGCAGGCAGTGTGCACGATAGCGCCGACCAACGTCAGCACCAATCTGATCGTCAATCACGAAAAGCCGCCGTTCGACAACGCGGACATCCGCAAGGCGATGGTGTTGACGCTGGATCGTCAAGCCTTCGTCGACATCCAGTTCGCGGGCCAGGCGGACATAGGCGGCGCCATGCTGCCGCAGCCGGCCGGCTTCTGGGGCATGCCGAAAGAAATGTTGCAGTCCGTTTCGGGCTACGGGCCGGACGTAAAGAAAAATCGCGACGCAGCGCGCAAGCTGATGCAAAAAGCCGGCTACGGACCCGACAAGCACCTCAAGATGCAAGTCTCGACGCGCAACATCCCTGTCTATCGCGACCCGGCGGTGATATTGATCGACCAGTTGAAGGAGATCTACATTGACGCCGAACTCGATGTGGTGGAGACCGCGAACTGGCACGCCAAGGTAGCGCGCAAGGATTACTCGGTGGGCTTGAATCTCACCGGCAGCGCGGTGGACGATCCCGATCAGAACTTCTACGAGAACTACTCCTGCAATTCGGAGCGCAACTACACCAAATACTGCAACAAGGACCTGGAAAAGCTGTTCGACCAGCAATCCATGGAATCGAACGTGGAGAAGCGCAAGAAGCTGGTATGGGAGATCGACAAGACGCTGCAGGAGGACGGGGCGCGGCCCATTATCCTGCATAGCCGCTCAGGCACTTGCTGGCAGCCTTATGTCAAAGGCATAACCGTCATGGTCAACAGCTCGTACAACGGTTATCGCTACGAGGACGTGTGGCTGGACAAGTAGGCGTACCGGGGCCGCAGCGATGCGGGCCGGGTGAACTCTAGCCAGCGGGACAGGCCTTATGGCGAGCTATCTCGTTCGGCGCTTGTTGTTGATGATGCTGACCCTGTTCGGGATCTCCATCATCATCTTCACCCTGCTGCGCATCGTACCGGGCAATGTTGTCGACATCCTGTTCGATGCGGGTGGGTTCGTCGATCCGGCCGAGAAGGCGAAAATCGAGGCCGATCTCGGCCTCGACAAGTCCATCCCTATGCAGTACGTGGCCTGGATCGGCGGACTGGCGAAAGGCGACTTGGGCTACTCCTATGTTTCGGAGAAGCGCACCATAGACGAGATCCTGCCGCGCATCCCGATCACGGCGCGTCTGGCAGTCTTGGCGCTGATGTTCTCCGTCTCAATAGGCGTGCCGCTGGGCGTGCTGAGCGCGGTGCAGCAAAACACCCGGCTCGACTACGTCTTGCGGGTCGTCAGTCTGAGCGGTTTGTCTCTGCCCTCGTTCTGGCTCGGAATGTTGATCCTGATGGCGTTTGTCGCCACCACCGATGCCTTCCCCATCTACGACGCCGAGCCCGGATCTTTCTGGCAGGCGCTGCTCATGTACAGCGTGCCGGCAGCCGCGGTGGGTTTCCGCAGTTCCGCGCTGCTCATGCGGATGACGCGATCCTCCATGCTGGAGGTGTTGCGTCAGGATTATATCCGCACGGCGCGCTCCAAGGGGGCCACCGAGAATTCGGTCAACTACCGGCATGCCCTGCGCAACGCGATGCTGCCGGTGGTCACCGTCATCGGCATGGAAGCGGCGTTCCTGATCGGCGGGCTGATCGTCACCGAGACCGTGTTCAATATTCCCGGCGTCGCGCGCTTCCTGGTAGAGGCGATACGCTGGCGCGACTATCCCATCGTGCAAAACCTGGTGATGTTTGTCGCCGTTATCGTGGTCACGGTGAATTTTGCCGTGGACATGCTGTACGCCATACTCGATCCACGCATCAAATATTCGGGTTAGCATGCAAACCAACGAATACACGGCAGAACTGTCCCGCGCCGGCGCCAATGTCGGCGGGCGCTGGAGCGCGGCGCTGTTTCTGGCACGACGCTACCCGCTGGGCGCGCTGGGCGCAGCGATCATGACCCTGTTCGTATTAACGGCGCTGTTCGCCGAATTTCTCACCGTCCACGATCCGCTATCCACCAATGCCGCAATGTCTCTGGCGCCACCGGGCGGGGGCTACTGGATGGGGGCCGATAATTTCGGCCGCGACGTCTACAGCCGCATCGTTTTCGGCGCGCGCATCTCGCTGACGGTCGGCATAGGCGCGACGGCCATGGGTTGCTTTTTTGGGGTCGCCCTGGGGCTGCTCTCAGGTTACCTGTCGGGCACGGTCGACCTGCTGATCCAGCGCCTCATAGACATCATGCAGGCCCTGCCGCTGCTGGTGCTGGCGCTGGTGATGTCGGCGGCGCTGGGGCCTTCGGTGCAAAACGTCATTTTCGCCATTGCGATCCCGCTCATTCCCTCCGTGGCGCGGGTGATCCGCGCCAACACGCTGGCGCTGCGCGAGCAGCCCTTCGTAGAGGCAGCCAAGGCGATAGGCATGAGCGATCTGCGCATCGCGCTGCGCCATGTGCTGCCCAATACCCTGGCGCCCCTGATCGTACTCGCCACCGCGCAGCTGGGATCGACCATCCTGGTCGAGGCCTCGCTCTCGTTCCTCGGCCTGGGCATACCCGAACCCTTCCCCTCATGGGGACGCATGCTGTCGGAATCGGCGGCCGAATACGTGCGCGTTGCCCCCTGGCTGGTGATTTTTCCGGGCATCGCGATCAGCCTCGCGGTATTCGGCACCAATCTGCTCGGCGACGCCGTACGCGACATACTCGATCCGAGGCAGCGCACTTGACGGCAGCCGGCGAAATACCAGGCAACATTCTCGATGTCGAAGGGCTGAAGACCTATTTCTTCACGCGCGCCGGCGTCGTCAAGGCGGTGGACGACCTGTCTTTCACCCTCAAGCGCGGCGAAACGCTGGCCATAGTCGGCGAATCCGGCTGCGGCAAGAGCATGACTGCGCTGTCCATCATGCGACTGGTCCACGCAACT
>JAJZUN010000474.1 GCA_021848555.1 Pseudomonadota bacterium
TGATACACGAGGGCTCGACCGTGGTGGTGGTAATCAACGCGCTACGCCTGCTGGGCTATCGGGCGAACGGGAAGGAACCCCACCGCACGGATGATGCGTTATCCGAAAAATTTCACACCCGGGAATAACTTGGTTAACGATAGTAAGCCCACGAAGTTTTGATCGCTGGTAGCATCAAGTTCCCTCAACCAACCCAAGGGGTATTTATGAACAAGTCCGAATTGATCGAAGCCGCTGCAACCGAAGCAGACATCAGCAAGGCCGCCGCCGGTAGAGCGCTCGATGCGATCCTCGATACAGTTGTTAAAGCTGTGGCAAAGGGCGACACCGTCACCCTCATAGGTTTTGGCACCTTCAAATCGTCCAAACGCGCTGCTCGAACTGGCCGCAACCCGCAGACCGGTGCTGAGATCAAGATTGCAGCTTCGACAGTGCCACGCTTCACGGCTGGCGCTGGCTTCAAGGCAGCTGTCGCGGGCAAGAAAGCCACCAAGAAGAAGTGATGTAATCAGCGGCAGGCGTGGCGATGTCCTTCTTGGCCGCGCCTGCAAGTCAATGCTTGATAACGCTTTACGGCATTCTATTCACATAGGCCGTGTGACGGTTATCGACCTATTGTATTGAACAACCATGACGCCCCTCCTTCAGGCCTCCGCAATGCGGAACGCGGCGACTGCAGCAAAGGCTAGCAGGGCGGCGGTAACCCAGAACGAATGGCCGATCAACACGGCGAATAACCAGCCGGCAACGGCCGATCCTGAGGCCTGGCCCAGACTCGCTGCTGCAGTCTGCTTGCCGAGCGCTGCGCCTTGCCGTGTCCCGGCTGCGAGCGATACCAGATAAGCAAGTGCCGGAATCAGCACGCCCGACGCGCCGGCAACCAGTCCCAGCCCGATTATCAACAAGGGATAGGTCGTAGCGTATGGCAGCAGCGCGACACCGGTGGCCATCGCAAGGAATGCCGGCGCTAGCAGCCTGCTGCCGACGCGACGGAGCAGCGGCGCGAGCACGAATACCTGCACCAGTATCATGATCAGGCTGCACTCGGCGAACATCCAGCCGATCTCGCGCGGGCGCAGGTTCAACATCTGCTGCCCCTGCAATGCCAAACCTACTTCGAAGCTGCCGATGCCAAACATCACGAGCAGCGACAGCGCCAGCAGGCCGAACAACGCCGGTGTATCGGGTTGCGACGTGTTTTCCCTCGCGGGCTGCATCGAGCTCTCGGGAAGCCACAGATAAGCCGCGAACCACATCCCGCCGCCTATGGCCGCGGTCGCGTAGAACGGCAGCGCGAGGGCGGCAACCCCGCCGATGCTCTCGACCGATGCCAGCCACCCACCCAGCGCCGGGCCAAACAGGAAACCGAGCGCGCTCGCCGCGCTCAGCCTCGCGAATGCCGCCGCGCGCTCCTGCGCCCTACACGCATCGCCTACCCAGGCCAACACCGCCGGCAGCACCGCCGCCGCGAACGCGCCGGCGAGCGCGCGAGCAGCGTAAACGAACGCCAGTTGGCGCGCCAGAGCGAACCACAACATTGCGCCGGCGAAGCCGACGAGCCCGAGCAGGATCACCTTGCGCCGTCCGGCATGGTCCGAGATAAAGCCCCAGAGCGGCGCAAACAGGAATAGCGCCAGCATGTACGTGCCCGTCAGCAAACCGGTGTGCCAGGACACCGAAATACGTCCGGCGCTGGCCGGCAGTCTCTCCAGAAAGCTGGGCAGCACCGGTAAAACGATGCCGTATCCCATGGATACCGTGAATACCAACGCCAGCAACACGAAGAAAACGCTGGAATGCAAAAACTGTTTTTGTTTGGCGCTCACCGCCGCATTCCCGGATGGGTCGCGTCGTCGACAATCGCCTGCGCCGCATCCACGATCTGGCGCAGATGCTCCTGTCCGCGAAAGCTCTCCGCGTAGATCTTGTAAATGTTTTCGGTGCCCGAGGGACGGGCAGCGAACCAGCCGTTCTCGGTGATCACCTTCAACCCGCCGATGGGTGCGCCGTTACCGGGCGCATGGCTGAGGATGGCCTGGATTTTTTCGCCCGCCAGCTCTGTGGATCGAACCTGCTGCGGCGAGAGTTTCGACAGCCTCTCTTTTTGCGCCGGCGTGGCGGGCGCCTCGACCCGGTCGTAGGCAGGCTCGCCGAATTCGTGCGTCAGTCCGCGGTATAGCTCGCCAGGATCGCGGCCCGTCCGTGCGGTGATTTCCGCGGAGAGCAAAGCCGGGGCGATTCCATCCTTGTCCGTCGTCCAGACGGTGCCGTCAAGGCGCAGGAAGGCGGCGCCTGCGCTCTCTTCCCCACCGAAGCCCAGCGAGCCGTCGAGCAGGCCGTCGACGAACCACTTGAAGCCGACCGGCACCTCAACCAGTTTCCGGCCCAGCTTCGCCGTCACGCGATCGATCATCTGGCTGCTCACGACGGTTTTTCCCACCGCCGCTTGCGGTCGCCATTTGGGCCGATGCTGGAACAGGTAGTGGATGGCGGCCGAAAGATAGTGGTTGGGCGGGAGCAGGCCCGCGCTGCGGGTAACGATCCCGTGCCGGTCGTGGTCGGTGTCGCAGGCGAAGGCGATGTCGAAGCGGTCCTTCAGGCCGATCAAGTTCCGCATCGCATAAGGCGAGGACGGATCCATGCGAATATGGCCATCCCAGTCGAGAGGCATGAAGCCGAATGCCGGGTCGATGGCATCGTTGACGACCGTGAGATTCAAACCATAGCGTTCGGCAATCGCGGCCCAGTAGTGGACGCCTGCGCCGCCGAGCGGATCGACGCCCATGCGGATGCCGGCGCCGCGAATCGCGTCCATGTCGATCGCATTGCCGAGGTCGCCCACATAGGCGTTGAGGTAGTCGTGCCGGTGCGTCGTGGCGGCATGCAACGCCTGTTCGAAAGGGATTCTTTTTACGCCCTGGAGGCCATCTTGCAGAAACGCGTTGGCCTTGGCTTCGATCCAGCCGGTGACGCCGGTATCCGCCGGCCCGCCGTTGGGCGGGTTGTATTTGAAACCGCCATTGTCTGGCGGATTGTGCGACGGCGTGATGACAATGCCGTCTGCCAGTCCTGTGTCGCGTCCGCGGTTGTAGACGAGTATGGCGTGCGAAACCGCGGGGGTGGGCGTGTATTCGTCCTGCTCGGCAAGCATGACGTCCACGCTATTGGCCGCCAGCACCTCGAGCGCACTGGCAAAGGCGGGCTCGGACAGCGCGTGCGTGTCGACGCCGAGGAACAGCGGGCCATCGATTCCCTGCTGCGTGCGATAGAGGCAAATCGCCTGGTTGATGGCGAGCACATGCCCTTCGTTGAAGGTCTTTTCGAACGCGGAACCGCGATGCCCCGACGTGCCGAACGCGACCCGTTGCGCGGGCGCCTGGAAATCGGGGATGCCGGTATAGTAGGCCGTCACCAGTCTGGGGATATTGGCCAGCATTGCCGGCGGCGCGGGCTTTCCCGCCAAAGGATGGACTTTCATTGCGCTCAACCTCCGCCTCCGTCGCGCAGCAGCACGACGATAGCCCTGGCCGGCACCCGATAATGCGACGACTGCAAGGGGCTCTCGTTGCCGGGTTCGAGAAAGTCGAACGGACTTTCGAGGCTGGTATCGACCACTCGCCGCCACACATTCGCTGCGCCC
>JAJZUN010000475.1 GCA_021848555.1 Pseudomonadota bacterium
TGATCACCCTGGCCTTGGGGCAAATTCTCTGGGGCGTCGCCTATCGCTGGGCTGGGGTGACGGGCGGTGACAACGGCATTTCCGGATTGACGCGTCCGAGTCCCTTCGGTCTGGATCTGGGCAATCCAGACTATTTCTATTTCTTTTCGCTGACGGTATTCCTGCTGGTGTGGGTGGTGGTCGCCGTATGGGTCGCGTCGCCGTTCGGAGCGAGCATCCGCGGCACCAAAGACCAGCCGCGGCGTATGAGCGCGCTGGGCTTCAACGTCTGGCTGATCCGCTGGGTCACCTTCATCGCCAGCGGCTTCCTCGGCGCGGTGGCAGGGTTGATGTACGTCTACTACCAGCAGTTCATCAGCCCACACAGCCTGTCGCTGGCCAATTCGGCGGAAATGTTGCTGATGGTGATTGCCGGGGGCCCGGGCACGCTAAGCGGGCCGGTCGTGGGCGCGGCGCTGGTCGTCCTCCTCAAGAACGTGGCAAGCGACTACATCGACCGATGGGTCATGCTGCTCGGCTTTGTATTCATCTTCATCGTCATGTTCGTGCCCGGCGGAATCGTCGCCGGCATAGCGCGCCTGGGCAGTTCATCGATGCCGCTGCGCAAGCGGCGCGGCGGGAAACCGGACGTCCAGCCGGGCGCAGGTCACGCCGGAAATGCGCCGTGAGCGCGATTCTCGAGGTTTCCGCGTTATGCAAATCGTTCGGCGGGCTGCAGGTCGCGCGGTCCATCGACCTGAACGTGGAGCAGGGCGAGCGTCATCTGCTGATCGGGCCCAACGGCGCAGGCAAGACGACGCTGTTCAATCTCATTTCCGGCGACCTGACGGCGAGTTCGGGCATCATCAGCCTGATGGGGCACCAGGTCACCCGCAGTTCAACGGCAGCCCGGGCGCAGCTCGGCCTGGCGCGGACTTACCAGATTCTTACCCTGTTCGGGCGCGACAATCTGCTGCACAACGTCAAGCTCGCGCTGCTTGGAAAATCCGCCATGCGCTGGCGTCAATGGGGCGCGTTCGACACGGAACAGACGCTTTCAACGCGTGCGATGCAGGTGCTGGACTCGGTCGGCTTGTCGGGAAAAGCGCATCTGCCGCTGGAGCAGACGTCCTACGGCGAAAAGCGCCGGCTCGAAATCGCCATGGCCCTGGCGCAGAATCCCAACGTGCTGTTGCTCGACGAGCCGCTGGCGGGCCTGTCGTCTGAGGAGCGCGATACCATCATTGCGCTTCTGGGCTTGATCGACAAGGGCATTACCATCGTGATGATCGAGCACGACATGGAGGTCGCGCTGGCGTTCGCCGACCGCATCACACTGCTGCACGACGGCGAGGTGATAACCACCGGCACCCGGCGCGAAGTGGTGGACGATCCGCGCACCAAGGAGATCTACCTTGGCCACTAGCCTGCTGTCGCTCGATCGCATCAATGCGTACTACGGCGAAAGCCATGTGTTGCACGACGTCTGCCTGGATCTGCAGGAAGGCCGGTTGCTGGCGCTGCTCGGCCGCAACGGCGCGGGCAAATCCGCGTGCATCAGCTCGATCATCGGGTTTCTGCCGCCGCGCAGCGGCACAATCCGCCTGGATGGCGAGCCCATCGAGCAGCTCTCTCCCGAGCGCATTTGCCGCGCCGGAATTGGCCTGGCGCCTCAGGGGCGGCGCATATTCGGCAGCCTCACGGTGAGGGAAAATCTCGAAGTTGCGGCAAAGCCCGCCGCCGCGTCTGCAGCCCGCCGCTGGTCGCGGGAGGATGTCAGCGAAGTATTTCCGCGATTGAAAGAGCGCCAAAACCAGCTCGCCAGCAGTCTGTCCGGCGGCGAGCAGCAGATGCTGGCTATCGGCCGCGCGCTGATGACCAATCCGCGAGTGCTGCTGCTAGACGAGCCGTCCGAGGGGCTGGCGCCGCAGATCGTGCGCGAAGTCGGCAATGTGCTGATGACGCTCAAGGCGCATATCTCCATTATTCTGGTCGAGCAAAACCTCGGCCTGGCGATGAAAGTCGCAGACGACGTGGTGCTGCTCAATACCGGACGCGTGGTGTTTTCCGGCACGCGCGCAGCGTTTCAGGAACAGGAAGCCGAGCTGCACAGCCACCTGGGCGTTGAATAGGCGGCCGGGTTCGATCGGCGGACAAACAAGGGGCAACAGGCATGCAAGACGTTCTCAAACTGGCGCCGATAGGGCGCTATCAGCTGAGCTACCTCGACGCGGGGACGGGCACCGCAGTCGTGCTGATTCACGGCCTGGCCGGAGACCACAGTGCGTGGCAGGCCCAGATCGATGTGCTTCGGCGGGATTACCGGGTGATCGCATTCGACAACCGCGGTGCCGGCAAGAGCACCCAGGTGGACGAGCCGGTGACGACGGCGGAACTTGCCGCCGATACGCTGCAGCTCATGGACCACCTCAAGGTACGGCGCGCGCATGTGGTGGGTCGATCCATGGGCGGTGCCGTAGCTCAGCACATGGCGCTGCAAGCGCCCGATCGAATCATTTCCCTGACGCTATGCGCATCGTTCGCGCAGCTTGACCCGCTGGGCCGCCGCGTACTTTCGAACATGCGCGAAGCGCTTGAATGGCGCATGAACTGGGCCGATCACGCGCGGCATTCGGTGCAGAACTTCGTATCGGCAGATTTCTTCAACCGGTATCCCGAGCGTGTCGCGGCGATCGAGCAACTGATCGGTGGCGAAACCCGGTTGCCGGCCTGCTATGTGAGGCAAAACGAAGCCTGTCAGATGCACGATACCATCGGCGAGCTGCAGCGCATACGACAGCCCGTTCTGATCATGGGCGGGGATAGCGATCCGATCTGTTCGCTCACCGCGACGCGCGCACTACAGGCCGGCTTGCCCAATTCGCGCACGGAAATATTCGCCAAGGCCAGCCATTTCTTTCTGATGGAACAGCCCGACCAATTCATCCGATTGCTGACCCAGTGGCTGGCAGCCAACGAACCGGCATAAGCGCAACATCAGCCGCGCGGTCGGCGCGTTGGCGTCGCGGCAATCGACCGACAAGGCGCGTCGATTACAGGGGGGTGTGCCGCGCCATTCCTGGCCGGCGTGTTGCTGACGCATAACTTTGAAAGCGCGGTGATTTTCGACCGGTAATAGTCGAAAGCCCCGGTACGGTTTTCATGCTTAATCTCCCCGTGCCGCGCCCTCGCGCCGCGGATCGGCGCCGCCGCGCCACCCCTCCCGCGTGCGCTGAATCGCGTGCTCCCCGCTGGTCATATAGATCATGCGCACTTCGTGTCCCAGCGCGCGCAGCGGCCCGGCCCAGTCCTCTGCCGCCGTGCCCCGCTCCAGCTCGGTGGGGCCGTTGCGGTTGCCGAAATTGGGCAGGGCTATCGCCTGCTGTATGTCCATGTTCCAGTCGAGCGCGGCGACCAGGGTCTTGACCACATGGTTGATGATCGCGCTGCCGCCGGCGGAGCCCAGGGCCAGGACCAGTTTGCCCTCGCGGTCGAACACCATGGTCGGTGCCATGCTGCTGCGCGGGCGCTTGCCCGGCGCGATGCGGTTCGCCACGCGCTTGCCGTCCTGTTCGGCGACGAAGGAAAAATCGGTGAGCTGATTGTTGAGCAGGAAGCCGCGCACCATTTGCTGGCTGCCGAAGGCATACTTGATGGAAC
>JAJZUN010000476.1 GCA_021848555.1 Pseudomonadota bacterium
GCGGCGCGCGATCTGGGCATAGGCGAGGCGCAGGCAGTGGGCCTGGTCGGGCTGATCGGCATCGGCAGCCTGGTCGGCCGCTTTGCCATCGGCGCCCTGGCCGACCGTCTGGGCCGCAGCCTTACCCTGGCGCTGATGCAGGCGTCCATGGGCGCCGCCTACCTGCTGTGGAACGCGGCCGGCGCGTATGCGGCGCTCGCCTTGTTCGCACTCTGGTTTGGCTTGAGCTATGGCGGCATCGTGTCGCTGCTGCCCGCGATTTGCATGGACCTGTTCGGCGCACGCGCGGTGTCCAGCATCATAGGCACGCTCTACAGCGGCGCTGCGCTGGGCAATCTGCTCGGGCCGGTGATGGCCGGCGCGGTGTTCGACCAGACCGGCGGTTATGGCGCGGTGATCTGGACCTGCATCGCACTGTCGGCCGTCGCGACCTTCGCCTCGACGAGACTGATCGGACCGCGGCAACAATTCTACTGAGCGCCGGAATGCGCAAGGCGCGGCGATTAATCGCGCTCCGATATCCGCAACACGGCCTGTCCTCTCCGGTGTAATGTGTAGCCGCCATGGACTTCGAATCGAGTGAATTCGGCTCTCGCGCCAACACGCTGATTCGGTTCGCGTATATCGCGGTGGTCCTAGGACTTGCGGTGTTTGCCCTGCTGACCTACCAGGAACTTCAGAGGCAGCGCAGCGCGCCGGTTACCCTGCCGCATTACGCGTTTTACATCGTCAACAATCCGGAAAAAGCCAGCATGGTTCAGGTGTTCGGCACCTGGCAGGGCGCGAACCTGCCGCCGCCCACCGAAAACTTGCAGACCACCGCCATAGAATGCCGGAAGGCGCGACTGCAGTGCGTCGAGTCGATAGCCGTGGTGTCGGTGAACGAACAGGGCTTTCTCGACTCCATTCCCGCGGTGTTCGACGTCGAGCGTTGGACCGATGACGAGATCGTCACCAAGCCGGAGAAAGGCCGGTGCACCACGCGCACCCTCAGATTGGACCTGGTGAATCGGGTTGCCAGCGGCACCATCGCCGCCATCCCCGACGAGGCGCCGTGCAAGGAGCAGCCGCGCACTCTCAGGCTCGAAAGCGGCGCCAGGCCGCGCGCTGACGCTTCGGACAAGATGCGATAGCACGAGGGTCGGCGCCGCGGTCATCCTAAGGCCGACAGGGCGGACGATGGTTACTGGCGGAAGGTGCGAGATTCGAACTCGCGAGGAACTTGCGCCCCTGCCGGTTTTCAAGACCGGTGCCTTCAACCGCTCGGCCAACCTTCCGTTGCTATCTGCGTCTGCCGGTTTTGGCTCCGGCCTAACCTGAAGGTTAGCCTGCGCCGCAACATCCCGGCTGCGCCGGCATGTTGTCAAGACCGGTGCCTTCAACCGCTCGGCCAACCTTCCTTTTTTCTAGACGTCTTCCTGGCAGGCCGCCATTTTATCACCGGCGCCGATATGCCTTCTAACCAAACAGGGGATAGTACCTGCCCTGCGCCGCGCAGCAGTCGATTCAGAAGGAAGCCCGGGGCGCAGCGGCCGCACCGCGCGTTGTGCCGGGACCATCCGTCTCCACGCTCTCCTGGCGCATGGCGGTGCCGACCGCCGTCGGCGCGTTTTCCTGCGTCTGCGGCTTTCCTGAATCTGCGCCGGCAGCGCTGCTTTCGGACGCGCTCTTGTCCACACCGGCACAATTGGCATCGCCACCAAAGAATCCGACGCAAGGCCGCCCCTGCGCTTTCTGCTGCAGATATTCCGACACGGAAACGCCCAGCTTTCTCGCCGCCGTTGCATCCAGTTCGTCTTCGGTCGACGGGCTCATCCCATGCAAATAGTATCTCTTCAAATCAGCGGCGGTTAACATGTTCAACGACTCCGGCGGCACCGCCATTACCGCCTCGTACAACGAGGGCGGGAAATCGAGCTCTTCAATATATTGCTGCAGCCGTTTTTGCAGCTGGCGGTAGTAGGCGCGACGATCCGGAACTTTGCGCGCCGAGGAAAAATAAGGCCGGTGGATGCCGATCTGCCCTGCGACCACACGCTGGTCACCCCCCATGAACGCGAACACGCAGGAACTCAGGCAGCGATCGCCGCGGTCGACCCGCGTGGATACACCCAGCTTGCGCAGCAAGCGCCCCAGTTCCATGGCCGCATCGACGTCACCGCCGTCGCCTGCAAACGACACGGAATTGCCGGCAATCTTTTGCCTGCCCCGTTTGACCAGGCTCTCCATCACCTTGGCGCTGTAGACATCCTCCTGCGTGATGTAACCCTGCAGGAAGACTTGCACCTCCTCGGAAGAAGCCTGGGTGCTGTCCGCAAGCGTGCGTGGATACGCGGTATCCACAGGACTGGCGTATTTCCTCGGGGCCGACCAGTGCACCCTGCCGTTGATTTGTTCCGCGCTGCGAAACAGCAACTCGGCGCGCAGATCGACGCATTGCAGCGTGAGCGCAAGCGCGATCGAGGCAAGCGCCGCGAGGCGGCTCGACGTATTCGAGCTAACCGGCCTGTACCCGCGGGGATCGCCACCGCACTGCATCCGCGCTAGACAGGTTCCGCTGCCGCTCATGACACTCCCCTGTATTGCCACCCCATGCGGCGCCTTGGCACGCACGGACCGGCCCGGATATCTTGCCCGTGTCGCGCAGGGCACTGCAAGCGCCGGCCCGCGGGCGCCGGCGCGCGGCCTTGAAATTCGCGCTTCCGCCCCAAAATACCGTTTTGCGATAGATATTTAAAGCGGGTGCAGATATACTGCATCGCTTGCAACTTTTTCGCTTTTGACCTAGTCTAACAGGCGTGTTGAAATCATGTGGAGGAACACCATGCAACCTGAATTGAGAACCGTGCAGACCGGCGCATCGGGCGCGACGCAGGATTTCGCCCTGCAGCAGCACAAGGTGCTGCGCAATACCTACATGCTGCTGGCGCTGAGCCTGATTCCGACGGCCATCGGCGCCGCCATCGGCACCAACATCGATCTGGGCTTCATGCGCACCAGCCCGATGGTGTCGTTCATCGTCATCCTGGGTGTATTCTACGGCTGGATTTACGCCATCGAGCGCAACAAGGACAGTTCGCTCGGCGTGGCGCTGCTGTTGGGCTTCACCCTGTTCCTGGGACTGTTGCTCGGCCCCCTGCTGCACAGGACGCTGGGCTTCAGGAACGGCACCGAACTGGTGATGATGGCCGCCGGCGGAACGGCCGCGGTATTCTTCATCATGGCCGGCATCGCCTCCAGCACCAAGCGCGACTTCAGCGGTTTGAGCAGCTTCCTCACCGTGGGCGCGGTGGTCCTCATGCTGGGCGTCGTCGCCAGCATGTTCATGCAGAGCCCGATCCTGTATCTGGTGATACTCGGCGGATTCGTGCTGTTCTCCTCGCTCATGATCATGTGGCAGGTGAACAATATCGTGCGCGGCGGCGAGACCAATTACATCTCGGCCACGCTGACGCTGTACATATCGATCTACAACCTGTTCTCCGCCCTGCTGCAGTTGCTGGGCATAGGCGGCCGCAGCGACTAGACGCTGCGTGCCTATCGGGTAGGAGGAAGGGTCACCCCTTCCGTCCTCCCACACCACCGGACGTGCGGTTCCGCATCCGGCGGTTCCTGACTACTGGGCAAACTGCCCCAGC
>JAJZUN010000477.1 GCA_021848555.1 Pseudomonadota bacterium
CCCCGCCTTACCCGGTGGTCGGCGATGCGCAACTCATCGTCCCGAACGTCGATCGCGTGCTCAGCGTGCTGCGCGTCGGCAAAACACCGCGCGGAATGTTCGCCAACCACCTGCGCGCGCTCGGCGCGCGCGGCAAACCGATCGGCATGGTCGTCAATGACCTTGGCGGTGGTAGTGGCTATGGCTACGGCTATGGTTACGGCTATGGATACGGTTACGGCTACGGTCACGGCGAGAGCGGCCCGACAAGCCGCTGGCGCCGCCTGCTCGGCGCGTTGAAGCGCCGCAGCTGACGGACACGCGGAACGCAAACGGCATGGCTTGGTTCGGCCTCGGACGACGCACCCCAGACCCCGCACCGGGCGCGCTGGGCTGGGACTTCCATTGCCACCTCGTTCCCGGAGTCGACGACGGCGCGCGCGACCTCGACGAATCGCTTCAGATCATCGACGCGCTGAAAGCCGCCGGCTACAGCGGTGCCGTCGTCACGCCGCACATCTACGGCGGCGTGTTCGACAACACCGCCGCCCAACTGCGCGAAGCATTCGCCGAACTCCAGCGAGCCGTTGGACCGGGTTTCCCGCTCAAGCTCGCAGCCGAATACCACGCCAACGACCTGCTGTTCGAACTGATCGCGCGCGACGAACTGCTGCACACCGACATCGACGGCGAGCGCGCCGTGCTGGTCGAATTCCCGTACCTGATGGAAGCCCCGCGCGGAATCGACGCGCTGGTCGCGCTGCGCGACTGCGGCTACCGCCCGGTTCTGGCGCATATCGAACGCTACCGCTACGTCCAGGCGCAGCCTGCGCAGTGGCTCGAACGCCTGCAGAACATCGGCGTGTTGCTGCAATGCAACATCGGTTCACTCGAAGGCATGTACGGCCCCTCAAGCCAACAGTTGGCCCGCAAGCTGCTGGCCGAGCGCGTTCCACACCTCTGGAGCAGCGACGTCCACCGTGCGCATCAGGTCGCCCGCTACATCGCCCCCGGCGTGCGCAGAATTGCGCCCGGCGGCGCGCTGAACCCCGCGGTCGGGGGTGCCGCGCAGCAAATGGCAGCCTGACCCGCGTAACAGTCATCAAACATCGATGTCCATGCGGTATATTAAGGTCGGGTGTACCGTTGCTTCGGTGCAAATCGACTTCCCGGCGTTCAGCCCCAACGCATCAACCTTGAGCAGGAGTCCACGATGAAGAAAATCCTTGCATTGGCTGCCGTTCTGGCCTTGGTCGCCGCTCCGCTGGCCCAAGCGCAAACCGCAGGAACCACAGGCGCGACCGGCGGCAGCACTGCCGGTGCCGGAGGCACGGGCGGTGCGGCAGGCGCCGGCGGCGCGGGTGCGGCAGGTGGAGCGGGAGCCGCAGGCACGGTCGGCGGCGGCCTGGCCGGCGGTCTCGGAGTCGGTGGCGCGCTTGCCGTTGGCGGCGGAATCGCCGCTGCCGGCGCGATCGCGTCGGCGACCAACAACGGCGGCGGCACCGGAACCACCACCGGAACGCATTGAGGCCTGCGCAGGCCGGCCGGTTCCGGCCAGCCTGCGTGATGCACTGACACAGGTTGCCCGTTCCCGGGCAACGGTGCACAAGCGGCCCGCAAGGGCCGTCATGTTTGGTCGTGCGCGTTTTCCAGCACGCGCGCGGCAGTTCCCGAGCAGCAGCCCCCGCCCTCTTCGCCAGCCCCCCAGTCTCGCCGTGCGCGCCCTTGTCCTGAAAATCCTCCGACGCGCGCCTCTGGCCCTGCTGCTTGGCTCGCTGCCCCTGCTTGGCGCATGCACCGCGGCGATGCAGTCGCTGCACGACGTCACCCACATGGGTGACCTTGCGATGCAAGGCCATTTCGACCCGCATGATCGCTACATGCGCGTCACCGTCGACGGCCGCCCGATCCCGATGGTGCTCGGCTTCATCGACGGGCCCGCCAGCGCCCCCACCGACGTCTGGTACACCGGAATGCACGAAGTGCTCAGGCTGCGCGACGGCATGATCACCGGCACCGCAGGAATGCCGGTGAACTGGGTCGACGTGCACTACTCGGCGTGGCCCACCTGGAGCCGGACGCCGCAGACCATCACCCGCACTCGCGACCTGCAGCCCGGCTACCGCTTCGGCCTGCACGACACCCTGCGCATCGCGCCGATCCCGACACCCAGCTCGAGCCGCCTGGTCGGCATCGCACCGGAGTCGCTGCGCTGGTTCAGCGTCACCGATCTCACGCATCACCGCCAGATGCTCTACGCCGTGCGCGGCACCACGCATCCGCACGTCGTCTACGGCGAACAATGCCTCGACGCCAAGCTCTGCCTGACCTGGCAGGACTGGCGGCCACCCCAAATCCACCCGGCCGTTCACTGAACGCCGCACCTGAATCGTCTCCATGCTTCGCCGTGCCGCCGTCGTCCTCGCCCTGCCCTTCGCCCTGACGCCGCTGAACGCGGCGCTGGCGCAGACCGTCCTTCCGGTCAACAGCCCGGCCAGACTCGGCGACTTCCTCGTCGCGCACGCGAAGTCGCTTTCAGGCCAATACGACGCAGCCCTCGCCTGGTATTCGCACCAGCAACTCGCCCGCCAGCAACAGGCCAAGAACATCCTGCTGCAGAACATCGCAGCGCTGGCCAATTTCGACCGCATCCACGCCAAGCGCTACGCCGGATTATTCCGCCTGGTCGAATCAATGCACGCCACCGGCCGCGTGCCGCTGCCGCAGACCGACCCGCGCTACATGCAGGCGCACCCGGAGCTGACCCCGGTGCTCGCCCCCGGCGACTCGGTCGTGATCCCCGAGCGCCCGACCACCGTCACCGTGGTGCGCAGCGACGGCAGCGTCTGCCCGATCCGCTTTTCCCCCGGAGTCGACGCGCTGGTCTACATTCGCGCCTGCGACCCCAGCGCCAGTCCCGACACCGTCTGGGTCGCGCAGCCAACGGGCCAGATACAGACCAACGGCTCCGGAATCTGGAACGCGCAGACCCAGGATCCGCCCGCCCCCGGCGCGTGGATCTGGGCCCCTGGCCCCGACTCGGGCTGGCCGAAGCGGATTTCCGAGCAGCTGGTGCAATTCCTCGCCACCCAGCCACCGCTCGAGCAGCAGCAGACGATCGAGGCGAAGGCGGCCCGCTCAAGCACCAAGGCGCAAGCACCCCAGGCGCACTCTGCACCGGAACAGGTCGCAAGCGCGAGCCCGCAAGGCATCGCTGCATCAACGCAGCGCCCGCACGCCGCCCAAGCCCCGGCCACAGAAGTGGCGCAAGCGCCAGCAAGCCCGAAATCGCCGCAAACCGTCCCGGCCCCTGTCGTGGCCAGCGCCCAGCGCCCGCAGCGCGAAACCAGCACGCAAACGCAATCGACTCCACCGGCGCCGACCCCAATTCCCACACCCGGGATCGGCCCGCGCAACTGGACCGTCGCCAAGGCCGCAGGATCGAACGCCGCCCCCCCCGCCCCTCCGGCACCGCGCACCCTCACCGTCGCGCAGCAAACCGCGGTACCACTGCACGGCTTCGATCTGAGCGTCGATGACTGGGGCGAACCCGGCGTGCTGCAAACGCCAAGCGCGCGCATGTACCCGGCGGGAACTGCGATCGCCAGCATCAGCCACGTCTTCCCGTATTCGAGGCTGAATTTCATGTTAGATCGGA
>JAJZUN010000478.1 GCA_021848555.1 Pseudomonadota bacterium
TCGTGAGAGCGGGCGACCCGGCATGCCGATCAAGTGGAAGTGCGCTTTCTTGTTTCAATCCGCGCCCGCTCTCGTGAGAGCGGGCGACACCACTTTTCCAGGTTGTTGATGCGCAAGCCGAAAATGAACAATGCGCGCGATCCGAATCTGCGGCGCGCTATTGTGGCACCGCATGGGCAGGCGTGACAGCCTACGAGCAAGCCACAGCGCGCGATCCGGCTTGCGCGAATCCGCCGGAGTTTCGCCTGCGAATGAGGTTCGCGCGTCAGACAACGAGCGGCCCCTCGAAATCGATCGAACGGAAATTGCCATACTGCTTGATCCTCAGATGCGCGGGCTCAGTGAGACGGTAGATACGCAGGCTGTCCTCGGCCGCGTCGATCTCGGAAAGCAGTTCGCGTTCCAGCGCCTCGTACTGCATGTCACTGACCTGGCACTCGAACACGGATTTCTGCACGCGTTGCCCGACGCGCTCGCAGGCCCTGGCGACGCGCCGCAGGCGCCTGCGGCCGGCGCTGGTTTCGGTGGAGACATCGTAGGTGGCGATGATGAGCATGGATCGGGCCTTCAGCGCGTGAGGTAGGGCAGATAGCCCTGGTCTTCGCCACGGATGGCACGGGCCAACAACCGCGCCTGGACGAAGGGTAAAAGACCCAGCGGCATTTTCTGCTCCAGCAGGGGATGGGTGAGTTCTTCCTGCTTGCGTTCCTGCCAGGCGGCCACGACCTTGCGCCGGCCTCTGTCGGCCAGCAGCACGGCGCCGCCTTCGCGCGGCTCGAAGTCGCTTTCTGCAAGTTGGCCGCGATTGATGAGGGTGAGGGCGAAGCGGTCGCACAGCACGGCGCGGAATTCTTCCTGCAAGTCCAGCGCGAGCGCGGCACGACCGGGGCGGACGGCGTGGAGAAAACCGATCTGCGGATCAAGGCCGGTGGCCTCCAGGGCCGACCGGCAATCGTTCATCAGCATGGAATAGAGGAATGACAGCAGGGCGTTGAAGCGGTCGCGCGGCGGGCGCCGGGTGCGGCCATCGAGCTGGAAGGTCGGGCGATACGGAGGTTTGACGATGCGGTTCAAGGCTTCGAAGTAACCGCGCGCGGCCTCGCCTTCGACGCCACGCAGCGTGTCGGGATCGTTCGCGGCCGCGGCGGCGCGCAGCGACGCGGCGAGGTTGTCGGAGGTGCGCTGCAGGAACGCCATGTCGTCGGCATCGGCACCTTCACGCGCGCCGCGCAGCACCAGCGCGCGGCTGTTGCGCAACTTGCCGGCGACGCAGGCGCGGGCCAGTTCCAAGGTGGCGGCTGCATCCTGCGCGGCCCGGTACTGGGCGATGCGCAGCAGCACGTTGCCGGAAACCGGGCCTTCGAGCCGGGCCTTGAAGCGGCCCGAGTCCTCCAGCAGGACGAGCGATTTTCCCTCGTCGGCCAGGCGGTGCATGAGCGCGGGCGAGACCAGCACATTGCCGAAGCACACGAGGCTGCCGACGTGGTGCAGCGGCACCTGCAGGCGCTTCTCGCGCTCCACGTCCACGCGCAGGGTGGCGTTGTCCAGGTGGACCCAGGCTTGCGGGGTCATGACGTAGAGTGTGTTCTGCAGGGTGATCATGGCGTGTCCGGGTCGAACAAATGCGCCAGCTCGGCGCGCCTGCGCGCTGCGGCGGCCACGACTTCGGGCTGACAGAGGGTGTGCAGCGAGCACTCCTTGCAGCGCGCGTCGTTCACTGGCGGCGGCAGGCGAGCGGAGGCCAGCATGGCGCGGATGGCATCCGCCGTCTGCACGGCCAGGGCGCGCAGATCGGCCGTGATGGCCACCTCGCGGCGGCGGTGGCTGCTGGCGTGAAAGATCGCGCCATGCGGCACGGGGCGGTTAAGCATGTCTTCCAAACACAGCGCCTGCGCGGCGAGTTGCAAGTCGTCGTTCAGCCACTTGCGCTTGGGGCCGTGTTTGTACTCGACGGGGTAAACCGTGCCGTCCGGATGGAATTCGACCGCATCGCATTTTCCGATCAAGCCGAGGTGGTCCGACCACACCGGCAGCGCGTATTCGATTCGTGCACCGCTCTTGGCCGTTTGGTAAGAGACCTGGTCCACCCGAGCGTGCTCGGCGTTGCCGCGCGCGGTGTGGATGTTGTCGGTGAACTGCCCATCCAAATGGATCAACCCGCAACGGCGCGGGCAGTAGGCCCAGTGGTTGAGGGCAGAGAGCGGGATCGGCTCGAGGGGGTTGTCCTGCATGTTCAGCCCAACCGGAGTTCGAGCCATTCCTCACGACCCATGCCGAGATGCTTCGCCACACTGTCGCGAAACGCGACGAGCGTGCCGATGCGCGAAGGGTCGTGATGGGGAATGGTGACGTGGTGTTCGCCGCCTTCGTTTCGGGTCAGGCACAGATGGCCACCGGTCTGCCGGGATACGGCGTAACCGGGTTTGCCAGGGCGCTTGACCAGATCCGCGCCCGACAGATCGCGCGGGATGCTCATGTCTGGAGCACTTCCACTCGGGAGATGTGCAGGTGGATGAGGCCGGGACGCTCGGCATCGGCGAAGTGGCAATGCACCGCATCGCGAAGTTGCGCACGCAGGGTTGGCAGGTCGTCGGCCTCGGTGAAGATGTTCTCGCCCACGGCCCGGGCGATGTAGCCGTCTTCCGGGGCTTCTTCGATGACGAAGTGGATGTCGGTCATGGTGGACCCCCTTGCATTCAAGTGCAGCTTGGCGAACGGAGCGATTTTCCGTTGTTCGCGATACTTGCTCGCTGGGGCGTACAGCAAGCGTCGAGTCGTCCACATGGCTCCGGCCATGCGAACGACTCGATGCTTGAGGAAGCCCATCAGTTGACGATGAGTTCGACACCGCTTGGCAGGCGGTCGCTATGCACGGTCACGACATAGTCTGCGAAAGTTCGCGGCGAGCCTGACAAGTCTTCTCGGTGGGTGATTTCGATTATGGTGTTGTCGAGCTTGCGGCTCGGCGTAGAAAAATCCAGCAGCCGCTGCGCCGGGGCGCAGCCCAGCATGGCTTGCCGCACGCGCTGCGTTTCGTCGCTGTCGGTGCCGACATGCTTGAAGACGTAAAGGCCACGGCAGGCCATGACGCCTTTGGAGGCGGAGCGGTCGTGATCCCACATTTGCTGAAGTGCCTGCCAGAGCAGTTCCAAATCCTTGTTGGAAAACCCTGTGCCCGCAGCAAGATGCGCGGAGACGAAACCCTTCATGGCATAGAGCCCATACGGGATGATCGCTTTGCGCCCCATCGTGCGCAGTGTGTCTTCAGGCGCCAGGTTTTCCAGCTCGAGCAATTGCTCGCTGCCCATGCCTTCTTTTTCTTCGACGCCGTGTTTCTTCTTGGTCAGGCCGGCGTCCGCGACGCGGGTAATGCCCAAATCCATCGGGTAGATGCGGTCGATAGACCGGGAGAACGAAAACTGCACCGGGCCGCGAACCTGCCCGGCGTTCGCGCCAGTGCTCATGACCGCGCCAAAAGTACGTACGTCATAAAACGTCCCGCACATCCAGTCGCGTGCGCTTTTCACCTTGCTCTTGGTTGCCTTGGCTGGAATGCCGCCGTTGGCCTGCTCGTGGCCGAGTGCAATCGCGCGATTCAGGTTGGTCGAGTGCTCGACAACAGCGCAAGCCGCCACG
>JAJZUN010000479.1 GCA_021848555.1 Pseudomonadota bacterium
CGGCGAGCCGGCGCCCTGGACCTTGGCGCCCATTTTCACCAGAAGGTCGGCCAGATCGCCGATTTCCGGCTCGCGCGCGGCGTTATGGATGACCGTCGTCCCATGAGCGAGCGAGGCCGCCATCAAAGCGACATGGGTGCCGCCGACCGTGACCCTGGGAAAATCGATCTCTCCGCCGCGCAAGCCCCCGCTGGCCGCCTTGGCGACGACATAGCCGGCGTCGATGTCGATCGAGGCCCCGAGCCGCTCCATCGCCATCAGCAGCAGATCGACGGGACGGGTGCCGATGGCGCAGCCGCCGGGCAGCGACACCCGCGCTTTGCCACAGCGCGCCAGCAGCGGCGCGAGAACCCAGAAACTCGCGCGCATCCGCGACACCAGTTCGTAAGGCGCGGTGGTGTCCACGATCTCGCGCGCGGTCATATGGACGGTCTGGCCGGAATCCGGGTCTTCGCCCTGGCGCCTGCCGTCGATGGAATAATCGACGCCGTGATTAGACAGGATGCGGACGAGCAGGCTGACGTCGGCGAGCCGCGGCAGGTTTTCCAGCGTGACCGTGCGGTCGGTCAGCAGCGAGGCGATCATCAGCGGCAGGGCCGCATTCTTGGCCCCGGAAATCGGAATGACGCCATTCAGCGGTCTGCCGCCGACGATTCTGATGCGATCCATTGTTCCTCGCTGGGCGGCTTTTGGCCCGGATGTTTCAAATGTCCTGCGAACCGGCGTCGCCACCGGCCTTGCGCTGGCGGGTCTGTTCCTTGCGCCGCCGCAGATTGGCGCGCAAGGCCTCTGCCAGCCGCCGCGTTTCCGCGAGCTTGGCGGCGGAAACGCCGGCCGCCGGCTTTTTCGGCGCGACTTCGGCGTCCGGGTCCCTGGAATGATCCTTCATGCCGGGCGTTTTTATGCGGGAAAGAGGCGGCGAACAAGCCTTTCGCGCAGATTTGCGACAAATTGGGCGCAACGAGCGAAACTGGCGCTTGCCATGATGGTTTCGCTATGGCAGAAACCGCGCGCCTGCCCGAGCCAAAAACGCCGGAGGCGAAATCAGCTGCGGTAGCTCAGTGGTAGAGCACTCCCTTGGTAAGGGAGAGGTCGAGAGTTCAATCCTCTCTCGCAGCACCATCAAAATCAATGGCTTAGAAGACTTTCTCTCTGCGGCCCAGATGGACTGGAACAGCACCGGCACAGCACCTGCGCCAAAATTCGCGTCAGCGCTCGAATAGGAAAATCTTAGCCAACGGCGCCGAGGTGTTCGGAAGCGATCGCGAGGGCTTCCGGCGCCAGCGCCTCGGCGCATCGCAGGCAGAAGCCCAGCTCGAAACTTTCCTCATGCACGACCAGCGCGGGCAGGTCCTCGAATGGAGCGCCGCAGGAGACGCGGGCAAAGCCCTTCCACGGTTCGCCGCTGGCTTTGCGTCGGGCTGCTGCTTGATCTGCTCGCCGAAGACCATCCCTTCCGGTTGCCGAATGTGATCACCGGGCTTCTAACGGTCGTTCCAAAGGAGTTTGTCCCGTGGCGTCCTTCACACCATACCCTCAACGTTGTCCGCCGCCTGCGCATCAGCCACGGCCTGACTCTCCTTCTGGTGCAGGGCGATTCATGTGGTCACTCGCACGGACCGAAGGGCGCGCATCTCGGCACGCGCCGCAGGCGCTGCAATGGCACCGGCTGCTGATTGGGAGTACTGATTGGCGGCGCGGCATTGACGAAGTCCTCGAACGACGATTGCGGTGGGGCCTGATCGGGCTGATCGGCAGCCGGATGCAATTCCATCGGCTGTGCCAGCGGTGCCGGTGGAGCAGGCTGTTCGAAAACAGGCACGGCTTGACCGTGCTGCCGTAGCCACTCTTGGCGGGCTCGCACGGCCGCGTTGTAGCGCTCCCGTTCAGCTTTGGCGTCGGCCTCGGCCTGCAGGCGCTCGTGCAGAGCTTTTGCCCGGGCGCTGCCGTAGTAAACATCATTACCGGTGCCGTCGGCCACGATCGGCGGAGCCATGGCTGCCTCGCAGACCGTCAGATAATACCGCTCGATGTCGGTCCAGCGCGGGTCGGGCGGGCCACACTTGGCTAAGTCAGATTGGCGTTGCGCTTCAGCGACTTTAGCCGCCGCCGCTGCAGTCTGTTGCTGCTGGACCTGTTGCTGGTGACCCTGGTTCGCGCTGCACATGACTAGTAGGGCGACACAGATAAATCCGACGGCGACGAGCTTGAAGAATCCGACAAAAACGCCGCCCCGGCCGCCGGCCAGTTGAGCTGCACCAATTGCCGCGGCGCCAAGAAATAAGGTCTCGACGATGCCGGCAACTGGAAAATGTCCGTGATCACGGCTCATGACGGTGCGTTCTAGCACACATTCCGACAAGTGAATACGGGTGGCGCGGGCCGCCGGAAGTGATCTCTCGGATTCCTGCAAGCTCGAGCACGATACGATTCGGACGCGTTCAAGGCTTTGAGTGCGCCGCACGGGAACAAAACGACAACCCGATGCAGGCTCTACGGGCGAAACTGAAGGTGAACAAACGCAAGATCGCGCCGCGCGATCAGCGTCTTAACTGTTTCGTGAACTTGCATGAGCAGCGCTGCTGATGACGCAGCCTTCAGGGCGCCGTCGTCTTCTGCGCCTGTCGGGATTCTCGCCCAGGCAGCCGCGTGCTTGCACCCGATCCGAACATAGGCGATGGCGACCAGCGAGGCTCAGGTTCGGCGATCCCGGACGAACGGGAAGTGCTGTTGCATGACCGGCTACTTCCGGCGGAAAGCGGACGACCGCTGACGTCGCCGGCAAGGAAATAGTTGTGCGCCGAGCGATCGCGGCTAGAAGGGCCGGATTCCGGTTAGTAACGGTCCGACGAGAGCCAACTGGGACACCGAGCCAGGAATTCACTATCTTTTTTCGCTCATCCCACCTCCAATCATCGACTTGAACGAAATGATATGCCCTTATCCAGTTAACGGAAAAATTACCGATTGATTCCAACATTCGTTGACTTATATGGCAACAATCGACAATATGATCGCGAGCGGCGCGCTAAAGCTGTTCGACCTTCCGTCATGGGAAACGAGGCTTCCGCTGTGGCCGCTCTATATCGCGACGGAATTCGAAGAATGGGCCAACCTCACACCTGAACTTGTTAATCCAGCCGAGAAAATTGGTGGGAGGTTTCTGGTCGAGCATTTGGCGCAGTGCTTGTGCGATTTCAGGTGCTCGCGCAGGCCGCCGGCTGGCGACCTGCGCAGGATGATGCCGAATAAGAAAGGCATTTGGAAGCTGCATCCGCCGGGCTTGCGGCTTTACGGATGGTGCCCAAAACCGCAAAGCTTCGTCGTCGTCACGGGGGCGCTCGAAATAGAAACGAAAAAAAACAAAAAGCTAAACGACGATAAGCTGTTGCAGGTCGTCAACTTCATCAAGACGAACAAGCTTCAAGCGTGCGTTGTGATAGGGGATATAAATGCTGTCTTTCCTCCGGAAAATTGACCCTCGGCGGGCCATCTATCTCAACCTTGTCGGCTCAGTTGAATCTCAACTGAGAGACGTTTACGCGCGCTTGCACGATGCCGGCTTGGAAAATCAAACGTCACTGGCCAAGAAGCTTGGCGTGGGCCGGTCGGTCATAAATCGTCGCCTTAC
>JAJZUN010000480.1 GCA_021848555.1 Pseudomonadota bacterium
GGAATAATATTCAAGATGCGTGGTGGTCACCCGCACGGGTCCTGCGGGTGCCGCGAGCACCGCTTCGAGTGCGACGCGCTGCATGCTCGGCACCGCAGGCTCGGCCGGCCAGGGCAGCAGATGCGCGAAAACCTGCAGCGCAGGATAACGCGTGAGAATCAGGTTGCCGAACTGGCTGCGCCTGCCGTCGGCGCCGAGCACATCGACCGCGATGCCTGCATGCGCACTGAATTGCGGCAGCAGCGCAGCGAGCAGCGCGAACTGGTCCTCGCCCGCGGACCCGGGCAGATCCGGATAATTGCGCGCCACTTCCTGAAAGCAGAGCACATCGAAATCGGCCAAGCCGCGGCACACTTCGATGATGCGCTTGGCGTCGACGCGGCCGTCGCAGCCGCGGCAGGACTGGATGTTCCAGGTGATCAGGTTCATGCCTATACCATGTGCGAATGGCGATTTCGCATTGTAGTCTCCCGCCGCCGGCGCGGCATACGCCGCGGGCGGTTCCGGGAAGATAGTAAAATAGTTCCGGCATGAATCGGAGCAATGCACCATGGACTGGATTGCGTGGGACGATAGCCTCGACACCGGCCTGCGCCGAGGTGCTCGACGGCATCATCGGCCATGCGCAGGCGCACTTCGAGTTGGAGCAGCAGATGATGGCGCGGCACGCGTACCCGAAGGCAACGCAGCACGCTGCGGAACACGCGATGCTGCTGCGGCAGGCGCGCGACTACAGGGATAGTTTCGACGTGAACACCGCCGCGGCACGAGCGGCGGCGATGGAGTTCCCGAGGTCTGGCTCGCCTGTCACATCCTGTTCTCGGACAAGGAGCTGGCCGCGTTTCTCGCGCATGCCCGCGGCCATCAGGGCTGACGCCCCTGGTCCTGCCCGGATATTACGACCGGCGCAGATTCTTCTGAGTTGCGCCAGTCAATGTCGCCTTATTTCGTGGTGACGGTCGTGGTCGTCTGATTACTGCCGCTGCTCGTCGCAGCCGCGACGGCCACCGCGGCGACGGCGGCGGCGGCCGCCACCATGCCGGCTGTGATGCCGCCGGCTGCGGCGCCCGTGGCCGCGCCTGCACCACCGGCGCCGCCCGCTCCGGCCGAACCGCTTGAAGGGGCCTGCGCCAGGGCGCTGCCCGCGAAAAATACGGATGAGATCAACAGCGCGATTGCTTTTTTCATTTTCATCTCCGAAGTTAAGTTCCTTATCCGCCAAGCGCCGTGCCTGCCGCCGATGCGGCGAGCGCCCCGCATAACTAGAAGGCTAGCGCCTCAGTGTTACAGGCATTTGACGAAACGCAAAGACCATGCCACAGGTGCTTGATGGCCTGGAAATCCAGAGCTGGAGCGGCTTTCGGCGCTGTGGCCTGTTGCAGCTGCGAGCACGGAACCGCTCGTCTTTGCACCGCCGAGGTGCGGGCGGCGCCTGCAATGCACGGTTAAGCTTCATGGCGTCTGCGCCATTTGTTCAATTCCACCGCGAGCAGTACGATCAGCCCGCCCGCCGCGCACAGGAGCATTTCCGTCGCGGAGAGCGGTTCGGTCTTGAACACCGCGTTGGCTGCAGGCAGGTAGACGACGAGCAACTGCAGCAGCAGCGTCAGCATGACTGCACCGAGCAGCGGCAGATTGGAGAACAGGCCCAGGCTTGCGAGCGAGCGCCGCTCCGAGCGCACCGCCAGCGCGAGGCCCATCTGCGCGAACGTGAGCACGCAGAACGCCATGGTCTGCCAGCGCGGCGAGGCACCGCGCCAGCCCCAGCCCTGTACGGCCAGCGTCATTGCTCCGATGAGCAGGCCCACCCACAGGATGTGCTGCCACAGGCCGCGCGCGAACACGCTCTCGTCGCGCGGCCTGGGCGCCTCGCGCATCACGTCGGCATCGACGCGCTCGGCCGCGAGCGCGAGCCCGGGCAGTCCATCGGTCACCAGGTTTATCCAGAGCAAGTGGATCGGCAGTAGCGGAATCGGCAGGCCGAACAAAGGCGCTGCGGCAATCGTCAGGATTTCGCCGATGTTGCTCGCGAGCACGAACAGCACGAAGCGGCGGATATTGTCGTAAATGCGCCGGCCCTCGCGCACCGCGCCCACGATGGTGGCGAAGTTGTCGTCGAGCAGCACCATGTCGGCGGCTTCGCGCGCGACGTCGGTGCCCTCGCGCCCCATGGCGACGCCGATGTCGGCGCGGCGCAGCGCCGGCGCATCGTTGACGCCGTCGCCGGTCATGGCCACGCACTCGCCGTACCGCTGCAGCGCCGTGACGATGCGTATCTTCTGCTCCGGATCCACACGCGCGTAAATGCGCGCCTCGAGCACGCAGGCCGCTAATTCCTCCTCGCTCATGCGCGCGAGTTCGCTGCCGGCAATAATCCTGGCCCCTGCCGGCGCAATGCCGAGCGCTCGCGCGATGTGCGCCGCGGTCGCCGGGTGATCTCCGGTGATCATGACCACCGCAATGCCCGCGACCTGGCACAGGCGCACGGCATCGGCCGCCTCCGGCCGCGGCGGATCGATCAAGCCGAACAGGCCGAGGAACTCGAGCTCGGTCTCGAACGCTGCGCCGGCATGCGCACTAGGCAGGCGCTCCAGATGACGGCAGGCGAAAGCGATTACCCTCAGGCCGTCGGCCGCCATGTCCGCTGCCAGCTGCAGCGCCTCTGCGCGAACGAAGGGGCGCTCGATGCCGTGCATGCGCACGCAGCGCTCCAGCACCCGTTCCGGTGCGCCCTTCACCAAGGCGATGTAGCCGGTGCCCAGGCGGTGCACCGTGGTCATCATCTTGCGCGACGAGTCGAACGGCAGTTCCGTTGCGCGCGGATATTCGCGTTCCAGCCGCTCTTTGCTGTAGCCGGCTGCCTGCGCCGCGGCGAGCAGCGCGACTTCGGTCGGGTCACCGTGCAGCACTGCGGACGCATCGACGCGCGCGTCGTTGTTGAGCGCCGCCGCGCGCAGCGTCCACTCGGCCTGCGCCGTACCGGCAAGGCCCGCTAGCGGCGCGGCCGCGGCGGATCCCGCGAGATACAGCGACTCCGCCCGCATGTGGTTCTGCGTCAGCGTGCCGGTTTTATCCGAACAAATGTAGGTCACCGAGCCCAGGGTTTCGACTGCGGGCAGGCGCCGGATCAGCGCCTGGTTGCGCACCATTTTCGCCGCCCCCAGCGCCAGCGCCACCGTCACCACCGCCGGCAGCGCCTCCGGCACCGCCGCCACCGCAAGGCTTGCCGCCGTCATGAACATCAGCAGCGGCGATTCGCCGCGCAACAGGCCGGACAGGAACACGAGCGCGCAGATCGCCAGCGCGGCACAGGCAAGGCGCGTGCCCAGCGCCGACAGGCGGCGCTGCAGCGGCGTGCGCGTGCCCTCGTCCTGGCGCAGCAAGTCGGCGATGCGCCCGAGTTCGGTCGCCATGCCGGTCGCGACCACGAGCGCGCGCGCGCGTCCGCGCGTGGCCACGGTACCCTTGAACGCCAGGTTGCTGCGATCGGCAACGCCCAGCGCCGGATCGTCCAGCGCTTCCACCCGCTTTTCCACCGGGACCGATTCGCCGGTGAGCACCGACTCGTCGACCTCGAACGCCGCGATATCGGCCAGCCTCAGATCGGCCGGAATCAGATCGCCTGC
>JAJZUN010000481.1 GCA_021848555.1 Pseudomonadota bacterium
CAAGCGGCCGGTGAACGGATTTCGAAATCAGGTCGTAATGCAGCAGCAGCCCGGCAATCACGAGTCCGATGACGGTTGCGGCGATCAGCCAGTGCAGAACCTGGATGGATGGGCGATAACTGTAGCTGCTCGCTTTCATCGGCGGTCGTGTTTGAATTCATCGCCGATTTCTGCTCGAATTATGTGATCATCGGCGAGCTTCCACGCTCAAATTATCTGCCTCCATGCTCGAATTGAATGATCGGTGCTCGACATCAGAGGGTCGTGCTCATAATTCGTGACACCAGCTTTCGGCGCTACAGCGGCAGGCCGGCCACGAGCATTTCGTCGGTGAGTTCGCGGGTCCGCGTGGCGTCCAGCTCGCCCCGGAAAAAGCGCTTGATTTCGGCCGGTTTGGCGTTGAATTGCTCGGCGAGCGCCCGGACGTTGTAGCCGTGCCGGGTAAGCCGCGGTTCGAGGTCGTCGATCTGCTTGGACAACACCGCCTCGACCACTTCCGGCGTGACCGGTTTTTCGCCAATCCGAAAGCCCTCTTCGAGCGCGAGGATGAGATGCTGCACGATCTGCAAGGGCGTCCGCAGCCGGCTGGCGAGGACATTGCTCGCGGCCTCGGACAACACCTCGCCCTGCTTGCCTTCGGCGACGCCGCATTTTTCGAGGAGCCAGTTGATGTATTCCCGCTGTTGGCCGGCGACGCCATCGAAATTGAACAGGCTGGTGCGGTGGCCGATTTCCTCCATTTTCGGGCGGCGCAGATCGTTCCGCAGCTTCGGCTGCCCGGCCAGCACGACGGACAGCTTGCCCCCACCATCGGTGATCACCTCCATGAGCCGCTTCAAGCCGTTCAGCGTCTTGGGATGGAGGTTGTGGGCCTCATCGACGAAGAGTGCCACGGATTTCCGGCGACGTTTGAACAGAGCACGCAACTCGCGCTCCCGCCGCTCGACCTGCTTGGGGATCTTCGCTTCGCCTTCCGTGGTGAGATCGAAGAACAGGGCATCGATCAGCGTGGTGATCGTCGTGCGTTCCTGATCCACGGCGAGGGATTTTGAGACCAGGATTTTATCTTCCCGGACCAGTTCACCCTGCAGATGATGCAGCAAGAGGGTTTTGCCGCTGCCGACCATGCCTGCGATGGCGATCAGCCGGCCGGCAAGGACGGCGGTGCGCACGTCCCGGGAAACCCGCCGATGGTGATCGGTCTCGAAATACCCGGCAGCACGCGGGTCGTGTTTCAGGCCGTAATGATGCATCACCTCGGTCAGCATTGGACTTCCTCACCCGTTGCGCCCCGCGCGGCTTGGGCGCTTGGGGTCATGAACCGCTCACGCACGCGGGCGAGGACGGCGGATTTGTGCAGCGTCTCGGCCACAACGCCATTGATCCAGCCGAGGTCTTCGGCGGACAGGTGGGCCAGCGGCCTGCCGAGCAGATCGGCGATCGCGAGCTTGGCGCGTACGGCGTTCTGGAACGTCATTTCCTGGTAGGGATCGGGGTCGGCAAACGGCGACCGCGCGATTTCGGGGCGATTGGGCGTGACCGGAGCCGCGATGTCAGGATTACCCTCCAGCGCGGCGCGGGGGAGACCCAGACGATCGGCGAGTGCGGCAATGCGATCGGCGCGTTCCTCGCTGCGGGTTTTCTTGTGCGACCGGTAACGATGCAGCGGGATCGGACCGCCGACCGGCGTGTAGGGGCCGAAGTGCCGCTCACCGTGCTCGACATAGAGGTCGCGGTCGAACAATCCCCACCAGAGTAGCACCGTCTCGCCGGCAAGATCGGGATCGACCTCATAGGCCGTCCCGTCCACGCTGATCCGGGCATCGCTGCCCACCAGCCGCCGCTCGGGCTCACGCGCGAAGGCGCAATATCGCTCCCAGGCGCACATCGCCCGGACGCCGGCCTCGGATAGATTGCGCAGCCAGTCATCGCTGCGGCTATGCGGTTCGCTGCGATGCTGCTGACCGTTGTAGTTGGCCAGATAGCGATGGAGCCAGAGATTGGCCTCCGCTTCGTTCTCCGGCTTGTGGAAGTGATACAGCGTCTCGTGCGCCTCCTTCACGGTCCGAAATGGGCGCTCGACCTTGCCTTTGCTGCGCGCGGTGACACGCCTTCCGTCCTTGCCGGCGGGCAGATGCGTCATCAGCCGGACGCCGAGACATTCCAGCACGCGCTGGAAGACCCGGCTCTTGGTGATCGGGCCGTTGTCGCAATAAATCGCCTCGGGGATGCCTTGCAGCACCAAGCCGCTGTCGTCTGGCTTGGCGGTCATCGCGTTGAACAGGAAACGCAGAGCCGCCTCGACATCCTCGCCATAGACGCAGCGATATTCCTGATAGACGACACCGGAACGGTCATCGACGATGCTGTACAGCATCAGCGTTGGTGCGCCCCGGCCGGCTTCCACCCAGAGCGGCTGCGGCACCTGCTTGAGATCGGACGGGCTGAGGTCAAACTGCCAGAGATCATTCGATCGCTCGGCCTGGAAGCGCACGGCAACCGGTCCCCGGCTGATCCGGGTCTGGTCGTAACCCCACTGGCGAAGATAGCGATCCGCCGTGGGGCGCGACAGAATTTGGGCAGGCAGGCGGATCAAACCATCCGGCGTCTCGGCACCGTATTCTTCCAGAAGCTGGATCGCCCTCCCGGTCGAGAGATGATGCCCTTTCTTGTTCGTGGTGCGCAGTTTGAGCGCGGCGATGATCTCGCACCAGCGTTCCAGCTCGGCGATTGGCACCTTGCGGGGCCGGCCGCGATCGGCGCGGCGCATCGGGCGGGGCCGGTGCAGGGTGCGCAGCTGGCGATAGAGCGTGGTGGTGGAAACGCCGTAGAGCTCGGCCGCCTGTCTGATCATGTCCGCCCGATCGGGATGACGGTCGGGCATGGTATCGAGCCGGCGTCGCAGACCAACCAGGCTCTCCGGCGGCACCGAAAGGCGACCGCCTGTTACCATCATCCGGCTTCCAGCGCCCGGTAGACCGAGGCCCGCCCGATGCCGAGTTTGCGGGCGATCGCCGTGGGTCCGAGACCGAATTCCTTTAGCCTCTTGACCTCAACGACATCGATGCTGGGCTTGCGTCCCCGATAGACACCGCGCGCCTTGGCCGCCGATATGCCCTCCAACTGCCGCTCGCGGCGCAGATTGGTTTCGAACTCGGCGAACACGCCGAGCATGTCGAGAAATGCCTTGCCAGCCGCCGTGCCGGTGTCCACCGGCTGTTCGGTGGCGCGCAGCGCGACCCCCTTGGCCTTCAGCTCATGGACGATATCCTGGAGGTCCTTCAGTGACCGGGCGAGCCGGTCGATTCGGGTGACGACCAGCGTGTCGCCGGCGCTGAGGAAATCGAGCAACAGGGCCAGTTCGGTACGGTCGTCGCGGCGCGAACCGCTCGCTTTCTCGGCACGGATCACCCGGCAGCCCGCCGCACGCAGCGCGCGTTGCTGGATCGTGAAGTCCTGGTCGATCGTGCTGACACGGGCGTAGCCATAAGCGGTCATGAATTGTCTCGCTAGGCTCTAGACGCCTTCACGTTATCGTACCAGAATGCCAGAAACAATCCTATTGAAGCGTAAAAATCGTCTCACGCCAAAGCCTCGCTGAGGTCTACCCGAAAGCGACAATTCA
>JAJZUN010000482.1 GCA_021848555.1 Pseudomonadota bacterium
CTTGCACAACCCCCCCGCTGTCCTTGTTTTTATTTATAACCGTGTTTTCTGTGCGGATGTGCTTTTCATCCGTACAGAAAACATGGTTGGCGCGCAGAGCGCGCAATGGTCGTTACGGGCATGTGATGGCATTTGTGATGCGGTATAGGCGAAGAGGGTCAGAGTGGCGAGCTGCATCGATCTCTGAGTAAAGCCAACCCGACTTGATCCTTGCTTTCGCCGAAGGCGCTCAATCCCCGAAGCAGATACCCATGTCCCTGCCGGTCTGCAGCGTGTCGGAGTCCAGCGGAACGCCTTTCATGCGTCCGGCCACGTCCTCGAGCGCGACATAGTTCACGTTGGGGAAGGCGAGGGCCACCATCACGCCGGACAGGCCGTCGGCCAGGCCGCGCACGGCGGCGGTGCCAAAGCGCATGGCCGCGACGCGATCGAAGGAAGTCGGGCTGCCCCCGCGCAGCAGATGCCCCAACACCACCACGCGGGCATCCTTGTCCGTCCGGTCCTGAAGTGCCTTGGCGATTCTTTCGCCTATCCCGCCCAGGCGCTCGGCGTGCCCGATCTCGGCAGGCTCCAGTATTTCGCGATGCCCGCCCGCTGGCTCGGCGCCTTCGGCCACGACGACGATGGAATACATGCGCCCCGCGGCATCGCGCGCGCGGATCTTGGCCGCCACCTTTTCCAGATCGAAAGGGATTTCGGGGATCAGGATGGCGTGGACGCTGCTGGCGATGCCCGAGTGCAGCGCAATCCAGCCCGCATAGCGTCCCATCACTTCCACCACCATCACGCGCTGGTGGCTTTCCGCCGTAGTGTGCAGGCGGTCGATGCATTCGGTGGCGAAGCCGACCGCCGTGTCGAAGCCGAACGTGGTGAAGGTCTTGTCCAGATCGTTGTCTATGGTCTTGGGCACGCCGATGACGCGCAGGCCTTTCAGGTGCAGGGCGTTGGCGATGGTGAGAGAACCGTCGCCGCCGACGGCGACCAGCGCGTCCAGTTCCTTCCTGGCGAAGTACTCCAGGATCTCGTCGGTGCGATCCACCTCCTTCACGGTTCCGTCGCGCATTTTCATCGGGAACTGCAGCGGATTGCCCTTGTTGGTCGTGCCGAGTATGGTGCCGCCCTGGCTGGCGATGCCGCGCACTTTGTCCCGGGTGAGGCGAAACACGCCGCCCTCGGCATAGCGTTCGGGGAACAGTATCCCGTTGAAGCCCTCGCGGATGCCGTAGCATTCCCAACCCCGGTTGGCGGCGCCTATGACGACGGAGCGGATGACCGCGTTGAGGCCGGGCGCGTCGCCGCCACCGGTGCAGATCGCAATGCGGCGTATGTGGCTGGACATGAGCACTCCTCGGTCTGGCGTTTAGGGGAAGGCGCGGCCCGCGGGGGGAGGGGACGCCAAGGCGTGCCTGTCCCCCGTGTAAGCTGCTCCCCGCTTACTTGATTGCGGCGAAAATGAGGTCGCGAATCTGCTCCACCGCGCCAGTGCCGGAGACCTTGCAGTGCTTGGGCGCCTTCGGGTCGCCGCTGGCCTGCCATTTCAAATAGTATTCGATCAGCGGCTTGGTCTGCGCGTGGTACACATTCAAGCGTTCCTTGACGGTTTCCGCCTGGTCGTCCTGGCGCTGGATCAGCGGTTCGCCGGTGACGTCGTCCTTGTCCGCGACCTTGGGCGGGTTGAATTTGATGTGGTAAGTGCGTCCCGAGGCGAGGTGCACGCGCCGGCCGCTCATGCGCAGGACGATTTCCTCGTCGGGGACGGCGATCTCGACCACATAGTCGATCAGCACGCCGTCGTGCTTCATCGCATCGGCCTGCGCCAGGGTGCGCGGAAAACCGTCGAACAGGAAGCCGCCGGCGCAATCCGGCTGCTCGATCCGGCTTTTCACCAGGCCGAGGATGACTTCGTCCGGCACCAGCTGGCCCGCATCCATGAGCTTCTTGGCTTTCATGCCGAGTTCGGTGCCCGCTTTGATCGCCGCACGCAGCATGTCGCCGGTGGAGATCTGCGGGATGCCGTATTTCTTGGTGATGTAAGCCGCCTGCGTGCCCTTGCCCGCGCCCGGTGGTCCCAACAGTATGAATCGCATAGTAGCTCCTTGTGGTTTCAGTGGCTGTCGAAATCCGGGGTCCGCCCTATACGGCGCGGACCTCGGCGGCGAAACTCCGGCGCACGCGCTCCAGATCCTCGGGCGTGTCCACACCTGCTTCCGGTGAGTGCGCGGTGATGGCAACGGCGATGCGGTGACCATGCCACAGCGCGCGCAACTGCTCCAGCGCCTCGAAGCGTTCAATCGCCGCCGGTTCCAGCCGGTTGTACAGACGCAGGAACTGCGCGCGATAGGCATAAATGCCGATATGGCGGTAGCTTGGCAGCCCCGGCGGCAGCGCGCTTTGATTTTTCGCAAATCCATCGCGGGGATAGGGTATCGGCGCGCGGCTGAAATACAGTGCGTGGCCGGCGCGATCCAGCGCCACCTTGACCACGTTGGGGTTGAGCAGCGACTCGGCGTCGGTGATGGGATGGCAGGCGGTGGCTATGCTTGCGTCGCCGTGATCGGCAAGGGACTGCGCCACCTCGGCTATCAGTTCGGGCGCGATCAGCGGTTCGTCGCCCTGCACGTTCACCACGATTTCACCCTCGGCGAGGCCCAGCTGCTGCGCCACCTCGGCGACGCGGTCGGTCCCGGTGGCGTGATCGCCCCGGGTCATGACTGCCTGATGGCCGTGCCGTGTCACCGCGTCGAATACATCTTGATGATCGGTCGCGACCCAAACCGCCCGGGCGCCGCTGGCCCGGGCGCGCTCGGCCACGCGCACTACCATGGGTTTTCCGCCGATGTCGGCCAAGGGTTTGCCGTGCAGGCGGCTGGAGGCAAAGCGTGCGGGGATTACCACCAGGAATGCGCCGGGTCGGCTCATAATAGGGAGGATTTGATGAAACCGGACCAATAAAGCATTGATTTTAGCTGATTCGGCCCTGGGGAGGCAGAAATCCACGGCCGATAGCCAAGCGCGCAGGGCGCGACAGGCCTATAATCACGGCTTCATTCCATCATGGCGGCCCAGCCCAGCAGGGCCGCTCAATCTGGTAATACGTGGACATATCAACAATCTTATCCAGCGTCACAGCCGCTTTGCCCTCCCGTCCCAGGTTGCAGGGTTTATGACAGCTCCAGTCATCGCCTTTTCCGATCTTGGTTTGCTGCCGGAGTTGCTGCAGGCCGTCACCGACAAGGGTTACACCGAGCCTTCCCCGATCCAGGCACAGGCGATTCCCGTGATCCTGCAGGGACTCGACGTGATGGGCGGCGCCCAGACCGGCACCGGCAAGACCGCGGGCTTCACCCTGCCGCTGCTGCAGCGCCTGGCGCGGCACGCCAATACCAGCGCCTCGCCCGCGCGTCATCCGGTGCGCGCGCTGATCCTGACGCCGACGCGCGAGCTGGCGGCGCAGGTCGCCGAGAGCGTACGCGACTACGGCAAGCACCTGGGGCTGCGTCCGGGTGTGGTGTTCGGCGGGGTCGACATCGTTCCGCAGATTCAGATGCTGCGTGCCGGCGTAGAGGTGCTGGTGGCGACCCCGGGCCGGCTGCTCGACCACGTGCAGCAGAAG
>JAJZUN010000483.1 GCA_021848555.1 Pseudomonadota bacterium
CTACCAGCACATCGGCGCGCAGGTCCCCCGGCCCGCGCTCGAGCAATTCCCGTTCCGAGCGCGCCTCGATGTCGCCGGTGAGCAGCACCACGCCCTGCACCGTGGCAATTTTCAGCACGCAGCTGCGATCGTTGGACTTGAGGGTATCCACGGCGTAGCTGCCTGCCGCGGGATGCAACAGCTCGAAGCGCACACCGTCCCAGTCCCAGGCCTGCCCGGCCGCACAGGGCAGCCGGTAGCCCGCGGCGGCCGCCACCCACGCCGCATGCGTTTGCGCTACCGACGAGTAGAGCGACGCAACCGGCAGCCCCGCCAGCACCGAAGCGCCGCCGCCGGCATGGTCGTTGTCGTCGTGGGTCACGACCATCGCGTCCAGCCGCGCGATACCCGAAGCGCGCAGGAAAGGCAAGATCACGCGGCTGCCGCTATCGGCCTCGGGACTGTAGGCCGGACCGGCGTCGTAGAGCAGCGCATGCCCTTGCGTCTGCGCGAATACCGCCAGGCCCTGGCCCACATCGAGCACCGTCAACCACAGCGCGCCGGACGGGGGCGCGGGCGGCGCGACGGTAAACAGCGGCAGCATCAGCGGCAGGCCCAGCCAGCGCGCCGGGAAACCGCGCGGCAGCAGCAGCCAGGCCGTGCCCGCCAGGGCCAGGGCGACGGTCCAGGCTTCGGGGGCGTGCTGCTGCCACACGGCCGCGGGCAAGGCCGCACACCATTCGAGAAAACGCATCTGTACTGCCATGAACGCGTGCGCCAGCTTCAAGATGAAATCGAAAGGCAGCACGCTCCCGGCGAGCGCCAGCGGCGTCACCACCAGGCTCACCAGCGGAATCGCCACCGCATTGGCCAGCGGCGACACCAGCGACATCTGCTGGAACCAGACCAGCAGCAGCGGCGCCAGTGCCAGCGTGATCGCCCACTGCACCCGGCCCCATTGCAGCAGACCGGCGCCCAGCGCGAGGCGAACGCCGGGCGCAGACGCCAGTGCCCGCAACCTGCCCGTCACCACATACAGGATGACCGCGACCGCGCCGAACGACAGCCAGAATCCGGGGGCGAGCACGGCCCAGGGATCGAGCAGCAGCACCAGCAGCAGCGCGGCGCAGAGCACGCGCGATACCGAGCTCACGCGGCCCAGCCATAGCGCCAGCGCCACCACCGCCACCATGTAGAGCGTGCGCTGCGCCGGAACGGCGAAACCGGCGATTAGGCAATAGGCGAGGGCCGCCAGGAATCCGGCCAGCGCGGACGCCTTGCGCGCGGGCAGCGCCAGCATCAGCGCGGCGGAGCGCCGCCACAACCAGTGCACCAGCGCGGCGAACAGGCTGGCCACCATGGTGACATGCAGGCCGGAGATCGACATCAGGTGCGACACCCCGGTGCGCGCAAACAGCTGCCATTGCCCGGCGTCGATGGCGTTCTGGTCGCCGATGGCAAGCGCGATCAAAACGCCGGCATAGGGGTAATCCTGCAGCGCATCCCAGTGGCGTTCGCGCAGGATTTCGCGCGCGCGCTGCAACAGGTAGGCCGGTTGCGCCACCAGATTGTCCAGTCGCGCCGCACCGCCCGGTCGCACATAGCCGGTGGCGCCGACCGAACGCTGCAGCAGCCAGGACTCGTAGTCGAAACCGTAGGGATTGACGCTGCCGTGCGGCCGCTTCAGGCGAACCGTAAAGCGCCAGCGCTCGCCGGCGCGGATGGGGGCAATGTCCTGGAATTCCTCGCGGCTGGCGCCGTTGTACCAGGCGAGCGTGATGCGCCCGGGCAGGCGCGCGGCGGCGGGCTCCACCTGTTCCGGGTCGAAATCGAAGCGCACGCCGCCCGCGAACGGCTGCGGCAGGCCGGCCACCACGCCGGTGACGGCGAGGTCCACGCCCTCCCACTGCCGCGGCAGGCGTTCGGACAGGCGCCATTGGGCCCGGGCCGCCGCATAAAAATAGCCCGCCGCGGCCACGATCGCGCACAGCAGCAGAAGCGGGACGACGCGAGCAAAGCGCTTGGCGCTCGCGCGCAGCCGCCACCACGCAACCAGTGCGGGCACAAGCAGCAATGCCCAGACCAGCGAGGGCAATTGCGCTTGCTGCTGCAGCAGGCACACGCCCAAGGCGAAGGCGATGATGTTCGGTCGCATCCCAATGTCTTCCGAACCGGGAATCCCAGGCTTAACGGTTCAGGGTCGCCGCGGTTGATTTGCCTTACAATCCCGCCATGGAAGCCGCGCTTTCAATTGCAGATCCGATGCCGCGCAAATTCTTCAGGAAATACCTCCCCAGCCACGAAAGCGTGCGCGACAACCGGCATATCGCCAGGTTCGGCGGCTTCCTGCGGCATCCGAATCTATGGCATCTGAACCGCCACTCGGTCGCCGGCGGCGTGGCGGTGGGCATGTTCTCCGGACTGGTCCCCGGCCCGCTGCAGATGGTGACCGCGGCGCTGCTCGCGGTGCCGCTGCGGGTCAACCTGCCGGTGGCGCTGGCCACCACGCTCTATACCAATCCGTTCACCATCGGCCCGCTGTACCTGCTCGCCTATCTGATCGGCCGGATGATCATGGGCACTGAGACTCCGCATCTCGGACCGCCGCCCGAAATGGACTGGTCGCAGCTCGGCGCGTCGCTAGACGCTTTCCTGCGCTGGGTCTGGTCCATGGGCACGCCGCTCGCCGTCGGCCTGCTGGCGCTGGCGCTGATCCTGGCTGCCCTGGGCTACGCCTGCGTGCAACTCGGCTGGCGCTTCTATGTCATCCGCGCCTGGCGCAAACGCCGGCAACTGCGTGGCAATCATGGACACTGAAATCACCGCGCAGCGGGTGTTCCAGCGTTTTGTCGCGCCGGCGACGGCGCTGGCCACGGTCAGCTTCATCGGCACGGTCGGCTACAAGCTCATCGGCGGCCCCCAGGTATCGTGGCTGGACTGCCTGTACATGACCTTCATCACCATCGCCACCATCGGTTATGGCGAAATCGTCGACCTCAGCCATTCCCCCGGCGGGCGCGTATTCACCATGGCCATCGGCCTGATCGGCATAGGCGTGGCGACTTACATGATATCGACACTCACCGCCTTCATCCTCGAAGGCGACATGAACGAGGCAATACGGAGGCGGAGAATGCAAAAGCAAATCCAGGCGCTGCGCAAACACTACATCATTTGCGGCATCGGCCGCGTCGGCACCAACGTCGCGCACGAACTCGCCACCACCGGCCGCCCCTACGTGGTGATCGAGAGCAACAAGGAAGCGATCGAGCGCTACCTGGAACGATATCCCGACGCGCTGTGGACCCACGCCGACTCGAGCGAGGACAGCGCACTCACCGAGGCGGGCATCGCGCATGCGGCCGGCGTGTTTGCGGTCACCGGCGACGACAGCAAGAACCTGGTGATCACGCTCTCGGCCAAGCTGCTCAATCCGGAGGCGCGCGTGGTGGCGCGCTGCCACGAAGTCAACTACATCGACAAGATACGCAAAGTCGGTGCCGACGCCATCGTGTCTCCCGATTTCACCGGCGGCATGCGCATCGTTTCGTCGATGATACGGCCGCAGGTGGTGAGTTTTCTCGACGAAATGCTTGGCGCCGACAACGCTCTGCGAGTGGAGGAAGTGCA
>JAJZUN010000484.1 GCA_021848555.1 Pseudomonadota bacterium
AGGACATGGTGCTGTACGTGGCCAAGCAGTCCGACGGCATGAAGATCGCGATCCCGCAGAACACTCCGCAGGAAAAGGCCGCGTACGACAACGGCAAAAAGCTGTTCTTCTACCGTGCGGGCCCGTTCAGCTTCTCGTGCGCCGCGTGCCACTCCGAGACCGGCAAGCGCATTCGCGTGTCGCTGCTGCCGAACCTGACCAATGCCGAGGCCGCGTCGTCGTACGCGACTTGGCCCGCGTACCCGAACTCGCAAGGCGTGGCGCGCACGCTGGAGTGGCGCATGAAGGCCTGTGCGCGCCAGCAGCGCTGGCCGGTGCCGAAGTTCACCTCCGATGCGGTCATCGATCTGATCGAGTACATGGGGGTCAACTCCAACGGGGCGAAGTTGACGACGCCGACGTTCAAGCGCTAAGCGAGGAGACGACATGAACAAATTTGCAACGAGCGTGTTCGCGCTGGGCGCGGTTGCGCTGCTCGGCGGCTGTGCCGGAATGCAATCGGGAGGCGGCGACAATCCGTTCGCCACCACCGCGTTCCAGACCATCCTGAAGAAGGACTTCTCGAGCAAGGGGCAGGCCAAGGTCTCGCGCCTGAAACAGACCGACGCAACCCAGTACGAGTGCTCGAAGTACGCGTACCTGGGCAAGCCGATGCCCGAGACGGTGTCCAAGGGAATCGAGTCGAAGGCGCTGGCATCGGTCGTCTACCCGGCCGACGGCCGCTATCTCGGCGACTGGAAGGAAGGCCTGAAGATCGCCAGCGACGGCAAGGGCATGCAGTGGAACGACAAGCCAGGTACTCCGAATGGTGGCAATTGTCTTGCGTGCCACCAGGTGGTGCCGAACGATCCGTCGCAGGGCGACATCGGCCCGTCGCTGATCGGTTACGGCAAGCTGCGCGGCAGCAGCCAGGCGATCCTGAAGTACACGTGGGCGCGGATCTACGACTCGGCTTCGTTCAACGCGTGCTCGTTCATGCCTCCGTTCGGCGCGCATCGCATCCTGACCGAACAGCAGATGAAGGACGTCATGGCGCTGCTGCTCGACCCGAACTCGCCGGTGAACAAGTAAGCGGACGCGCGCTGGCCCCGGATGCCGTGCGCAGCCGGCGCCCGCCAGGTCGTCCTGGCGGGCCTTTTTCCTGATTGAGGTCCATCCATGAGCATTTCCCGTCGTGAATTCCTGGGCGTTCTGGCAGCGGCCGGAATCAACGGCTTCCCGCTGATGCGCGAGGCCAGCGCCGCCGAGGTCGACCACCTGTACAGCCCGCCGGTGACTGGAAACGTGCACCTGCTGCACATGACCGACAGCCATGCGCACCTGCAGCCGCTGTATTTCCGCGAGCCCAATGTGAACATCGGGCTGGCCGGAATGCGCGGGCACCTGCCGCACCTGGTCGGAGCCGACTACCTCAAGCGCGTCGGATTCAAGCCCGACAGCCGCGAGGCCTACGCTTTCACCTACCTGGATTTCGAGCGCGCGGCCAAACAGTACGGCAGGATGGGCGGCTACGCGCACATCGCCACCCTGGTCAAGCGCCTGCGCGCGTCGCGCCCCGGGGCGCTTCTGCTCGACGGCGGCGATACCTGGCAGGGTACCGCGCAGGCGTTGTGGACCAAGGGGCAGGACATGGTCGACGCCGAACTGCTGCTCGGCGTCGACGTGATGACCGCGCACTGGGAGTTCACCTACGGCGAGGAACGCGTCAAGGAGATCGTGTCCAAGGACTTCAAGGGCCGCATCGACTTCGTCGCGCAGAACATCAAGACCAACGATTTCGGCGACCCGGTGTTCCCGAACTACGTGATGAAGCAGGTCAACGGCGTGCAAGTGGCGATCGTCGGCCAGGCCTTCCCGTACACGCCGATCGCCAACCCGGCCTACATGATGCCGGACTGGACTTTCGGCATCGACACCGACCACATGCAGAAGGTGGTCAACGATGTGCGCAAGAAGGGCGCGCAACTGGTCGTGGTGCTGTCGCACAACGGCATGGACGTCGACCGCAAGATGGCGTCGTTGGTCGACGGCATCGACTGCATCTTCGGCGGCCACACCCACGATGGCGAAGCGGTCGCGGTCGAGGTGCGCCGTGCCAACGGCGGAATGACCCTGGTGACCAACGCCGGTTCGCACGGCAAGTTCCTCGGCGTCATGGACTTCGACGTCCGCGGCGGCAAGATGGTCGGCTACAAGTACCGGCTGCTGCCGGTGTTCTCCAACCTGCTGCCTGCCGACGCCGACATGCAGGCGCTGATCGACAGGCACCGCGCGCCGTATGCGGCGAAGCTCGACGAGGTGCTGGCGCACACCGAGGGCACGCTGTACCGGCGCGGCAACTTCAACGGCACCTGGGACCAGCTGCTCGTCGACGCCATGCTCGAGGTGCGCGGCGGAGACCTGGCGTTCTCGCCCGGATTCCGCTGGGGCGGCAGCCTGCTCGGCGGCGAGGCCATCACGCGCGACGCGATGATGAGCCAGATGGCGATCACCTATCCGTACTGCACCCTGACCGAAATGGACGGCGCCACGGTCAAGTCGGTGATGGAGGACGTCTGCGACAACCTGTTCAACCCCGACCCGTACTACCAGCAGGGCGGCGACATGGTGCGCGTGGGCGCGCTGACCTACTCCTGCGCGCCGAACGAGAAGATCGGCAACCGGATCCAGGACCTGCGGCTGCACGGCAAGCCGCTCGATCCGAAGAAGACGTACAAGGTCGCCGGATGGGCGCCGGTCGGGCAGGCCGCGGCGACCGCGGCCAACCCGCCGATCTGGGACGTGGTCGAGGCGTATCTGAAACACCACAAGGTGATCCGGCCGCTCAAGCCCAACGAGCCGCGCCTGATCGGAGTCGGCAGCAACCCCGGACTGGCCGAGTATCCGGCTTGACGCCAGGTTCGGCGCGCCGCGGGCGACGCGCGACGCCACAGGGCCGGGAGCGATCCCGGCCCTTTTTCGTTGCGCCGCGGAAACATCGCGTGACCGTGACGATTTTGCGCCGCGTCAATCGCCCTGCTACATTACCTTCAGGTCTTGCGTCATCGGACCGCTGTGGGACGAAGCGGGGTGCCCGCGCCGGCCCATGGTGCTTCACCCACTTCATCCCGGGATGCCCGGTGTACCAGTGAGCTCAGCCATGACCATTCAACAGCAACGCGCCAACTCCTACCTGTTCGGCGGCAACGCTCCTTATGTCGAGGAGCTGTACGAAACCTATCTGGCGCATCCGGGAGCGGTTCCCGACCATTGGCGCGACTATTTTGACGCGCTGCAGCACGTGCCGGCCGTCGACGGCAGCAACGCGCGCGATGTCGCGCATGCCCCGGTGGTCTCGGCTTTCGCGCAGCGCGCCAAGGAACCGGTGCCGCGTACGGTCAACATCGCCGCCGACCTGGATCTGGCGCGCAAGCGCGTCGCCGCGCAGCAATTGATCGCCGCCTACCGCAACGTCGGTGTGCGCTGGGCCGACCTGGATCCGCTCAAGCGCACCGAGCGCCCGCAGATCCCTGACCTGGAGCCGTCGTTCTACGGCTTCACCGACGCCGACCTGGAAACGGTCTTCAACACCAGCAATACGTATTTCGGCAAGGAAAGCATGACCTTGC
>JAJZUN010000485.1 GCA_021848555.1 Pseudomonadota bacterium
CGCGCGGGGCTCGCACCGATGCAGCGCCACATCCCCTGGTCGATCGCCACCGCGCGCTTTCGCCTGGGTCGGGCCATCGCACGAAGTCTGCCGCTTTGTCCGTGCTGCGCAAAGGCTTATCTGAGAGTGTATAAACATTAATAACACAGTACAATTAGTCGGCCTTCTGGCCCGCGCAGGGGCGTTCCCGCGCCGCCAGGCCTATTGCCCCTTCCAGACGGGCTTTCTCTTGTTGAGAAACGCCTCCATGCCTTCGCGGAAATCCTCGCTCATGTAGCACATGAGCACGAGGTCGCTGCCTTCCTGGGGTTTCGGGCGCAGGCGATAGACTGCCTCTTTGGTCGCCTGCAGCGTGAGCGGCGCGAGGCTCGCCACTTCGCGCACGAGTTCCTCGGCGCGGTGCGCGAGCGCGGCGCCGTCCTCGACCAACTCGCCCACGAGACCGATCGCGAGCGCTTCCTCGGCCTCGACGAGGCGCGCGCGGAAAATCATGTCCTTCACCTTCGCCGGTCCGAGCAGCGCGACCAGGCGCGCGTAGTTGTTCATCGACAGGCAGTTGCCGAGCGTCTTCGCCACGGGAAAGCCGTAGCGCACGCTGCGCGTGCCGATGCGCAAGTCGCAGCAGGCGGCGATGCCGGCGCCGCCGCCGGTGCAGGCGCCATTGATCGCGGCAACGGTCGGCACGCGGCAGCGCTCGAGTGCCCCGAGCACCCGGTCGATGCGCGCTTCGTAATCGAGCGCGTCCTGCTCCTTGTCGAAGGCGCGGAACTGCGAGATGTCGGTGCCTGCCGCGAAGGCCTTGTCGCCCGCACCGGTGAGCAGCATCGCGCGGATCGAGCGGTCCCGGTTCGCCTGCTCGCAGATCTCGGCGAGGCGGTCGTACATCGCGAAGGTGAGGGCGTTTCTCGCCTGCGGCCGGTTGAAAGTCAGGTAAGCGACGCCGTCGCGCAGTTCGTAGAGCAATTCGTCCATGGTCGATTCCAGAAGGATTGATAAAGCTGCAATTTTCGCCGAAAAGAGCGATCCCTTCTCGGCTCGCGCATTGTAGCGCGGCTTGCATGCTGCCTTTCTCGCCGCGACCTGGGGCAGGGAGCGGCGCTACTTGATCACCGATGAATATAGTGTTCGAGCTGCTCGATCACGAATTGCTGTTCGGAAATCGCGTCTTTGACCAGATCGCCGATGGACAGCACGCCTACCACCCGGCCATTGTCGATCACGGGAAGATGCCGCGCGCGCTTTTCCGTCATGAGCGCCATGCATTCCTCGTTGGTCTGGGTCGGGGTAACGCAGACCACGTCTTTTGTCATGATCTCGCTCACCGGCGTGTCGCCTGAGGATTTGCCTTTCAGCGCGACCTTTCTTGCGTAGTCCCGCTCCGAGACAATCCCGACCAATCGTGAACCATCCATGACCAGTACCGCGCCTACGTCCTTGTCGGCGAGGACCTTGAGAGCGTTCAGCACCGGCACATCGGGCCTGATGGAGATTACTCCGGACGGTTTCAGCTTCAACATCTGCGCCACAGTTTTCATCGGTTTTCTCCCTGTCGAATCGCACCGCTCGGTTATCGAGTTGTTGACAGCCACATCGGATTGAATTCGAACGCCCGTTTCCCTTGCGGGGTTCTGCAATCCTAGGCCATTATAGGTGCAAGCTTGTTCCGGGGGGCGCTCCGTTTCCTTTCGATTCCCGGTATATCATTGATGAATAACCCCGACATCCGACGCTCGAGCGAATGCGCGCTATTGTTTATCGAGAGAGCTACCCTATGCCCTCGCATCGTGCTTTTTGGCCGATTCGCTTTTCTGGACTTGCTCCGGCGACGGTATTCATGGGTTTGCTCGCGGTGGCGTTTTTCTCAAGCATCGCTTCAGCCTCGCCCCGCCTGCGCTGCCAACTCAACCAGGGCGATACAGCGCAAGTCCTGGACTTTGCGCCAGTCTTGGATCCCTACAGCGTGAAAGCCATCGATCTTAATGGCCGCTTTCGCTTCAAGGCTGTCGTTGTTGGGGACGAACACAAGATCGATTACATCAAGCTCTACACCTATTACCAGTCGCAGCGGCAGGCCGTATTGCTGCACGAGGCCAAATATCTGACGCCTGTGCCAGAACCCGGTGCAGGCTCCGCCGCGCTCACCGGAACGAATACCTTGTACTCGCCCAACTTGGGCCGAGAGTTTCAATACGCTTGTGCTTTAATCGAAGTCGCGCCGTGATCAGGGGATGGCTCTTAGGTTTGATTGCCGCGCTGTTCCCGCTTGCGCCTGAAATGGCTTTGGCGGAAGAACCGCCGATGGTTCCAAGCGTTTCGGTGGTATTTGTCGGGGACATCATGCTCGACGCATTGCCTGGCAGACTCGTCAAAGCGGGTCGAGATCCTTTTGCACCTTTTGCCGCTGTTCTGGATACTGCCGATATCCGGATCGGTAATCTGGAATGCGTCGTTGCCACACGCGGGTCCGCCGAGCCGGGGAAGCCCTATACTTTCCGCGCTCAGCCGCGCACACTGAAAGTCCTCCAGCGTCATTTCGACGCGCTGTCCCTGGCCAACAATCATTCCGGCGACTATGGGCCCGCCGCCTTCAGCGAAATGCTCACCCTCCTGGAGCGCCACGGCATCGCCTATTTCGGCGGTGGTGCCAGCCTTTCCCAGGCACATACGCCCCTTGTGCTCGAACGCCGGGGCTTGCGCATCGCCTTGCTCGGCTACAATGAATTTTTCCCTCGCAGTTTCGAGGCAGATTACGACAAACCCGGCGTCGCCTGGAGCGAGGACGAGCAGGTGCGGCTGGATATTGCCGGTGCCCGCACCCGATACCATGCCGACCTGGTCATCCCGATGATGCATTGGGGCTGGGAGCATGAGCGCTACGCCAGTGAGCGCCAGCGCCAGTTGGCACGCGTAATGATCGATGCTGGAGCGGATGCGGTGGTCGGCGGCCACCCGCACGTGACGCAGAACGTTGAGCAATACCGGGGCAAGCCTATCATCTACAGTCTGGGCAATTTCGTCTTCGATGGCTTTACTGGCGAAGACAGCAATACAGGCTGGCTGCTGCGGCTGGAACTGGACCGTCAGGGCGTGCGGCGTTGGCGCACCTTCGTCGCGCATATCGACCGCAAGGGTATTCCACATCCGGGGCCCGGCACCGAAGGTTCCTGCTGGCAAAGAGGGCAGGACAACGCTATTCCCTGCGTCGATAACTAGCCCAATTCCGAATGACGGGGATCAGTCGAGCAGCCGCTCGTCGCGCGGCGCGATTTCCGTAACCAGATCTTGCACCAGCGCCTTGTTCCCAAGCGGCGCGAGATGCATGTCGCCTGCGCGCAGCCGCTGGGTGCAGGCATAGACCACCTTGCCATCGAGTTCCAGCATGCATTCCTTGCAGGCGTTGGCATTGATGCAGGAAAAGCGGATGGCGAGGCTGGGGCCCTGCGTCGCGCGGATCCAGCGCAAACCGTCGAGCACGGATTGGCCGGGCTCGAACGGAACCTCGAACACCTCGATGTGCGCTGCAGCGCCGGCAATGGCGCGCCGGATGTGCAAGCGTGCGGTCTTCTGCGTCATGGCGCGCTCCGTACCGGCGCCGCGCGCAGTGGC
>JAJZUN010000486.1 GCA_021848555.1 Pseudomonadota bacterium
CTCCTCGCTGATCGTCTCGACCTTCCTGGGCTTGTGGATCATTCCGAGCCTCGGCTGGCGCTACATGTTCGGTCTCGTCGGAATCGGCTCGCTGGTCGTTTGGTTCCTGCGCAAGCAGATGCCCGAGTCCCCGCGCTGGCTGGAGGCCAACGGTCGCCATGAGGAAGCCCTGCGCATCCTGGCGCAGGTGCGCGCCCCGGGCACGGACTCGCAAGCCCCGACTGCGTCTGGCGCGTCGCAGCAGCGGCCGAAGGGATCGGTTCATGGCGGCCGGACGGTCAGCGTATGGACGGTGTTCCAGCCGCCCGTACTCGGGCGCACCTTGATGGGAGTCCTGATCAATGTCGTCATCGGTTTTTCGTTGTATGGGTTCATCAACTGGCTGCCGACCTTCATGGTCACGGAGGGAGTCAGCATCGTGCATTCGCTGACCTGGTTGACCGTGATGGGCCTGGGCGCGCCAGCGGGTGCGGCGATCGGGCTCCTGCTTGCCGACCGCATCGGACGCAGGACCCTGATCGTCGGGGCGTCGCTGTGGTCCGCGGTGTTCGGGGTGCTGTTCGCCATGCTGGGGAAGGACGCCTCCGGCGGTGCGCTGATGATCACCGGATTCCTGCTGTTCATCGGGATTTACGTCATCCTGGCGGTGGCTTTCGCGTTGCATGTCCCCGAATTGTTCGCAACCGAGTATCGAATGCGCGGATCAGGCGTGTGCAACACGGCCGGACGCATCGCCACTGCGGGCGTTCAGTATGTGGTCATCGCGGTGTTTGCCGCCGCCGGCGCTCCGGGCGTGGTGGGCTTGCTGGTCGGCTTGCTCGTGTTGCAGGCCATCGTGTTTGCCATCTGGGGTGTGGAGACCGCCGGACAATCCCTCGAGAGCATCTCGAGTCCTGTTTGAGCTGCGGTCATGCAAGCTGCGGAACCGAAGTCCGGCTTTGTCGAACGCCTGATCGAGCACATCGACGCCATGCCCCGTGCTGAGCAGGACATGCGGGCCTGCGAGGGCCTGATCGTGGACTCCGTGGCCTGCATGCTCGGCTCCGCCCGACGCGGTGCAGACTCGGCGGTCTCGGCCTGGGCGCGGGAGCAACCGCGCAGCGTGTCGACCATCTCGATGCGTCTGGCAGCGGCGTCGAATGTCCTCGAACTCGACGCCATGCATGTGGCTTCCTCGGTGCACCCCGGGACCGTCATCGTGCCAGCCGCGCTCGCAGTGGCCTGGGAACTCGACGCGTCGCCGGCGGATTTGGTGCGCGCTGTGCTGCGCGGAACCCAGGCGGCAGTCATGCTCGGGCGCTCGACCGGGCGCGCGCATCGCGAGCGCTTCCAGAGCACGTCGACCTGCGGGGCATTTGGCGCTGCGCTGGCCTGTGCGTGGCTCTACCGCCTGGGTACACCCGAATCTGCTGGCGCGATGGGCCTGAGCCTGAGCACGGCCGGCGGCTTGTGGAGCTTTGTCGACGAGAACTGCGACGCCAAGCAGTGGCATGCGGCGAACGCGGCACATTGCGGAGTGCTGTGTGCGCAGCTGGCAGGCGCCGGCTTGCAGGGGCCGCGGCGAGTGCTGGAGTCATCGCGGGGCTTCTGGAAGCAGCTCTGCGGTGATGCTCAGAGCTGCGAGCTGGAGCTTGCGGGCCAAGGCTGGGCGGTGCGGGAGGTGGCCTACAAGCCATGGCCGGCGCCACGGCCCGCGCACGCGGTCATCGCAGCGGCCCTGCAGGCGCACGGCAGGCATGCGATGCAGACCGTCGCGCGCGTCGAGGTGCGGACCTTCGCCTTTGCCGTCCAACTGCTCGATCGCAAGCAAGTGCGCAGTGAGCACGATGCACGCTTCTCGCTGCAGTTCCTGGTCACCGCGGCACTTCTGCTCGGCTCGATCGGACTCGACACCTTTGCCAGCTGGGATTCGCCACGCATGCAGGAGTTCATGGCGCGTGTCGTGGTCATTGGCGATACCCGGATGAGCGAGCGCTATCCTGCGCATTCGTCCGGTTCTTTGCGCATCGTCTTGAACGACGGGTCCAGGGTCGACCATACGGCGTCGGCCGCACCCGGGGATCCCGAATGCCCGTTGACCGATGAGCAATGGGAAGGCAAGTGGGATTTGTTGTTCGGCGCTGATGCGCCATGCGTTCTCGACGATCTGCGTGGTTCGGTCGCTGGCGGAGCCGAGGCGCCGGGTATGCGTGATGCTGTCGAACGCTGGTTTGGCGCGGGGCTGCGAGCTTGATGGACGGATATCGCGGGATGCGGGCATGACGATGAGCGCGCGGGCGAATCCGCGCCGGGATCTCGCCCGGCACCTGACCCGGATCGGCCGACGTGATGTTGGACAGGCGCTGCAGTCCGGTCTCTCGCTGGAGCCAGGGCGTGTGGCCGCCTGCATCGGATTTACCGGTGCGCCTGGTGCCGGCAAGAGCACGTTGATTGCCCACGTGGCAGGGTTGCGCGCTGCCGCCGGGCGCCGGCTGGCGATCATCGCGGTCGACCCGAGCAGTCCGCATAGCGGCGGGGCGGTACTCGGGGATCGCATCCGTATGGACGCGCTGCTGCAGACGCAGGATGTGTTCATCCGTTCGCTGGCCAGCGGGCAGGCCACCGACGGCATGGCCGACAACCTGGTCGAGGTGCTGGACGCGGTCGGCGCCAGCGGCTTCGATGAAATGCTGCTCGAGACCGTCGGCGTCGGGCAGGTCGAATACGGCGCGCGAGCCGTGATGGACACCGTGGTGCTGGTGCTTGCGCCGGGCAGCGGCGACCAGATCCAGGCGATGAAGGCGGGAATGCTGGAGACCGCCGATCTGCTGGTTGTCAACAAGGCCGACCAACCGGGGGCCGAGCGCATGGCGCAGGATCTGCAGGCCGTGGTCGAGTACCGCCACGCCTGCGACGAGTGGAGGCCGCGTGTGCTGCGGGTGGCGGCCGCGGATGGGGCGTCGCTGCGCGCGCTGAGCGAGGCCATCGATGCCCATGCCGCCTGGCGCGTCGGGCATGTCGACATGGAGGAGGTCGCGCAGCAGCGTCTGCTGCTGCATGCCAAGGGCTTGCTGCAGCGCCGGCTCGCCGAGGTCCTGGCGGAGCTGACGCCACGGGAGCGCACGCTGTCGCTGCCGGCGCTGTACGATCTGCTGGCGCGCAGGCTGCCCATGGCGTGAGGCGCCGCGGGTGGCGCAGTCGTACCATCACCCGGTCGAGTGCTTCGGGGCCGTCATCACGGTCGACAGGGAAATGGCGCTGATCTACCCGCCGGTCGGGCCGAACCTGTTCGCCGTGCAGAGCGCGGCGCCCGATGTGCGGTTGCGCCCCAGCGTCCTGGGTACCTTGCCCTTCGTGGCCATCATGATCTGTGTGCTTGCGTTGATCGGTCTGTTCCCCCACCTCACCGCGTGGGTGCCCGCGAAGTTCTGACGCACCGGACGATGACCAGTCGTGTTCCGCGCGCAGCGGTCGCAGAAGCCTTCCCCGCATTGGCGCTGGTCGTCACGCTGGTGATCCAGGTGCTGGTGTCGATGTGCGTGCTGGCGCTGCCGGCGATCGCTCCCGCGGTGGCCAAGGCCACCGGGCGCCCGCTGGCGCTGCTCGGGGTGTACATCGCGCTGCT
>JAJZUN010000487.1 GCA_021848555.1 Pseudomonadota bacterium
TATTGGTCGCAGACCAAGAAGACGGTGCTGGTCGATGCGGACCCGCAGGCCTCTTTGAGCGTATGCCGGCAGGAGGTGTTGGGCGTTCCCGTTCTGCAGGACACGAGCAAAGGCATAGGCAAGACCTTAGAAAAGCTTGCTGCCGAGTATCAAAGGGTGGTGATCGATACCGCGGGTTACCGGCGGCGCAAGAATCTGGATGCCCTGGCGCACTCCGACTTTGTGCTGATTCCGTGCAAACCGTCCCCGTTCGACTTGAGGGAGGCAATGGAGGCGGCGCAACTGCTCGGCGAAATCACCAGCGAGGGCGGGCGCAAGGCTTCGTCACCGCGTTATGCGGTGGTCCTGACCATGGCCCAGCGTACCGCGGTTTCGGCGCAGATCCGGGAGGAGTTGCAGAATTCCGGCGTGCCTTTCATGTCGGCGCAGATCGGACAGCGCGTCGCGTTCGTGGAGACACCCATCACCGGGTTTCCTGCGGCGGGCTCAGTGGCGGCGTTGGAGATCGAATTGCTGGCGAAGGAATTGCGGCGCAGGCTGAAGGCTTGAGCCCGGGTGCAGCCGGCAGGCGCCCCTTACAGTGGACAAGGGACCGTGAAAAAGCCACAATATGGGGATGGGTATATGCGCGCCTCCGGTCAACGACATGTTCCGACGCCGCGTTTATACTATCGATGGTTCGTTCATTGTTAACCAAGCAAGGGGGTGACCAAATGAAGTTCGCGGGAATATTGGCGGTATTTGTGGCGCTTATGCTTTCGATCGGGAATGTCATGGCGGTTCCGCCAGGGAAAACGCTGGAATTTGCGAGCCCCATGGGCAAGGTTCACTTCGATGGCAAACTGCACGCGGACAAGGGTGCGAAATGCGCCGATTGCCATACCAAGCCCAAGCTGTTCGAAATGAAACAAGGCAAGGACAAGATAACCATGGCTGCGATGAACGAAGGCAAGTTCTGCGGCGCCTGCCATGACGGCAAGAAAGCATTCAGCGTGAAGGGCCCGGCCGATTGCGTTAAATGCCATAAGAAATAAGGCGCTGGTCTAGGCAAAGAAAGGCGACATTCGATGTCGCCTTTTTTATTTGTGCGCTAGGCAGCGCGCACAAATGCAAAGGCCCTCCGTATGGAGGGCCGCATGAATACTGGTGGCGAATCCGTGATTCGAACACGGGACCTGCGGATTATGATTCCGTCGCTCTAACCGGCTGAGCTAATTCGCCGAACGAAGGCGCGGATTATCCTCGGGCTACCCCACCCCTGTCAAGCGACAGTCTTGCTATGCGACTGAATCCAAGAAGAAAAAATATGCGTGGACGCCCGGCGCAGCCTGCCCTTGGGCGGCTGCAGCACGCAGCGCGGTTTCGACGCCATTGCGTTTGCGTTGCTTAGCCGGGCTTTGCGTTTAAAATCCCGCCATGGATTTCGATATCGTCATCGTTGGCGCAGGTTTGGTGGGCGCGAGTTTCGCCATGGCGCTGCGCGGCGCCGGGCTCAAGCTGGCGCTGGTCGAAGCGCAGGCGCCGGAGCCCGCCGCCGATAATTGGGACAGCCGTATCTACACTATCAGTCCGGGCAGCGTGGCGTTCCTGCAAAGCCTGGGTCTATGGAAACGGCTGGATCAGGGCCGCATCTGCGCCGTGCATGAAATGTGCATCCACGGTGACGCGGCGGATGCGCAGTTGCAGTTTTCCGCCTACGAGGCTGGGGTAGCGGAACTCGCCACCATCGTCGAGAACCGGCAGCTGCAGGCGCTGCTGTGGCAGGGGCTGGAACATCAGCATAACCTCGAACTCATTTGTCCGGATCGCTGCGTCGAGCTGCAACTGCGCGAGGACGCGGCGGAGCTTAGCCTGGCCGGAGGCAGAACCCTGCACGCCAAACTGGTGGTCGCCGCGGACGGCATGCATTCCTGGGCGCGCCAGGCCGCAGGGATCGAGGTCGAGCAAAAGCGCTACGGCCAGATGGGGGTGGTGGCGAATTTCGCCTGTGCGCGGCCGCACCAGGACACCGCTTATCAGTGGTTCCGCAGCGACGGGGTGCTCGCCTATCTGCCCTTGCCCGGAATGCGCATGTCCATGGTCTGGTCTACTCCCGACGCGCATGCGGCCGAGTTGCTCGCTTTGTCTGCGGACGCATTCTGTGCGCGCGTGGCCGAGGCCGGCAAAGACACGCTGGGAGAGCTCGGACTGCTCAGTGCCGCGACGCGCTTCCCGCTGGCCCTGCAGCGTGCGGCGCATCTCGTCGCGCCGCGCGTAGCCTTGATCGGAGACGCCGGCCATGTACTGCATCCGCTCGCGGGGCAGGGTGTGAATCTCGGCTTCGGTGATGCCAGGGACCTCGCACGCGTGCTGCTGCAACGTGAAATATTCCGCGATCCAGGTGAAATTCGCCTGCTGCGGCGCTATGAGCGCGCGCGCGCGGAAGATATACTCGCGCTTGCCTGGGTGACCGATGGGCTGCAGCGATTGTTCGCGGCGCCCGGCGCTGCCGCGGCAAGGCTGCGCAATGCCGGGTTGAACTTTACCAACGCCTTGCCGGTCCTAAAAAACCTGCTGGTCCGCCGCGCTCTGGGCTGAAATGGCAATTAAAAGGAAGATCATGTTGAAACGTTTATTGGCCCTCGCCCTGCTCGCGCCGGTTCTGGCGCTCGCTGCGGACCCGCCGGTCAAGCTCACCACAGAGAACATCATCAAACGCACGCTCGAAGGACGCTTAAGCGGCGTCAAAGTCGATGCAGTGACCAAGACTCCTTACCTCGGGTTGTACGAGGTGCGCGTGGGCAGCGAAATTCTCTACACCGACGACAAGATGAACTACATCTTCAGCGGCAACATCATCGACGGCAAGAGCATGCAGAACCTGACCGAAAAGCGGATGCGCGAATTGACTGCGATCAAATGGAAAGATCTGCCGCTGGAGTCTGCGTTCAAGACCGTGCACGGCAACGGCAAACGTCAGCTGGCGATCTTCTCCGATCCGAACTGCCCTTACTGCAAGCACCTGGAGAAAGAACTGGCCAAGGTGGACGACATCACCATCTATACTTTCCTGTTCCCGATTCTGTCGCAGGATTCGCAGGTGAAAGCGAAGGCGATTTGGTGCTCCGCCGACAAGTCCAAGGCCTGGAGCGACCTGATGCTGAACGGCAAGGCGCCGGCTGCTGCTCCCGGGAATTGCGATACGCCGATAGAGAAAAACCTGCAATTCGGAGGCAAGTACCATTTCAACAGCACGCCGACCCTGGTGTTCGCGAGCGGCGAGCGCGTGACCGGCGCGAGGCCGGTGGAGGAACTGGAAAAGCTGCTGGCGCAAGGCGGAAAATAAGCGCCGGAAAAACGTTCGCGCCTATTGCGTGAGCGGATGGCCCAGCGGCAGCAACACCCACATGTAGGCGCTCTGGCGCATGCGCCCGGCCTGCGCCCCTGCGGCGTCGCCGAAACCCCAGAAAAAGTCAGCGCGCACTGCACCGCGTATCGCACCGCCGCTGTCCTGCGCCAGCATCAGGCGTGCGAGCGGCTGCGTGCTCCCGGGCCAGGTCGTGGCGAGAAACACCGGCGCGCCCAGCGGTATGTAATGCGGATCGACGGCGATCGAGCGTCCC
>JAJZUN010000488.1 GCA_021848555.1 Pseudomonadota bacterium
CAATGTGGAACTGGCGCGGCGGGATGCGCAACCCGGGCACCCGGTGCTGGAGAGCCTGGAGGAAATCCACAAGGCGAGCCTGCGGGCGAAGGCGCTGGTGCAGCAGATTCTTTCCTTCGGCCGGCGCCAGGTGATCGAGCGCAAGGTGATTTCACTCGCGCCCGTGGTGGAAGAATCGTTGCACCTGCTGCGCGCCACGCTGCCCGCGGGGGTGAGCCTGGCCGCGGGATGCGATGCGAACGCGCCCCAGGTCCTGGCCGACCCGACGCAGATCGAGCAGGTGCTGATCAATCTAAGCACCAACGCATGGCAATCGATCCAGGGGCAGGAGCGTCCGGGTGCGATAGAGGTCTGGCTCGAGGCACACGAATACGCGGCGGGAGGGGCGCGGGATGAAGGGTTCGCCCTGGTCTGCGGCGAAACGCCGCCGGGCCGCTACGCCCGCCTCACGGTGAAAGACAATGGCTCCGGCATGGCGGAGGATACGCTGACGCGCATTTTCGAGCCGTTTTTCACCACCAAGCCGATGGGCAAGGGAACCGGACTGGGCCTCGCGGTGGTGCACGGCATCATGCAGGATCACGGCGGGAGCATCGAGGTCCGCAGCGTCCCGGGCGTAGGCAGCACGTTTCGCATTTATTTTCCGGCGGCCAGTGCGAACAGTCCGATCGCACCCGGCGTCACGCGCGAAACCGCTGCGCCGCACGGCCAGGGCAGGCACGTGCTATACGTGGACGACGACGAGTCGATCGTGTTCCTGATGACGCGCCTGCTGGAGCGGCAGGGATACCGCGTAAGCGGCTACACCGATGCGCATGCGGCGCTTGCCGCTGCGCGCGCGCATCCGGACGCGTTCGATCTGGCGGTGACCGACTACAACATGCCGGGCATGTCCGGGCTGGAACTGGCGCACGCGCTGAAACAAATCCGCGCCGATCTGCCGATCGCCATGGCCTCGGGCTATATCAACGACGAGCTGCGTGAAGAAGCCCCTGCCGCCGGCATCAGCGAGCTGATCTACAAGCCCAACACGGTCGACGAGCTGTGCGACGCGGTGGCGCGCCTGGCGCATACCGGCGCAGGCGGCGCGCGAACGCCGCATCCGAAGCTGCACTGAACCGGCTTTGCTGCTGCAGCAGCCGACAGGGGCCGATCGTTCGCCTGTCCGGCGGCGACATTCGCTTTACCCGGCCAGGCGAGGTGACGCAAGATTCCACCACAACGATGCCGGATCAGCGTGAGACCATCCGCGCGCTCAGCGCGCTCAGCGCGCCGCGCGGCCGCTCACCCAGGCCGGAATGCGCACGCCGTCTATCCCGCCATGCCCGGCGCGGGCGGCATGATCGAAGGCCTCGAGCACGCGCGCGGCGGTGGGCAGTTCCACGCCGAGGCTGTCCGCTTCTTCCAGCATGGTGCGCAGGTCCTTGCGCATGGCGTCGAGATCGAAGGCGGCCGGGCCGGTGTCTTCGCCCGCCAGCGCCTTGGCGACGGCCGCACCGCGATTTTTCAACACCGTGGCCGCCCCCGAGGTGTCGGAGAATATTTCCACCAGCCGCGCGGGATCTATCCCCAGCGGCCTGGTGAGCGCCACGGCTTCGCCGAACGCCTGCCAGAACACGATCAGCGGCAGGTTGATGGCGAGTTTCATCGCCGCACCGGCGCCCACCGGTCCGACATGCTCGATGCGGCGGCACATCTGTTCGAGCAGGGGCCGCGCCCGGTCCAGGGCCATTGCATCGGCACCGGCCAGGCCGAAGAGTTTTCCCTCCTTCGCCGGACCCACGGTGCCGCCGACCGGACACTCGACCAGTTGCGCGTGCTTTTTCGCGACCCATTCGCCCAGCGCGCGCTCGGTCTCGGGCCGCACGGTGCTCATCTCGATGAACAGCTTGCCCTTGACCTCGCCCGCGAGCAGCCCGTGGTCGCCGTAGTACACCGCGTCGATCGCCGCGGCATTGGTGAGGATGGTGATGACCACCTCGACCCCGCTTGCGAGTTCGGCCGGCGTGGCGGCCACTGTCGCGCCCGCCGCCACTGCGGTCTTGGTCTTCTCGGGTGTGCGATTCCATACGGTAAGCGTATGGCCCAGGCCGATGAGCCTGGCGGCGATGGCGCTGCCCATGCGCCCGGTGCCGGCGATGCCGATGTTCATATGCCGATACTCCATTCCAGATCGCAAACGCGGATTGTATGCCAAGAAATGCCGCGGCTTAGACCAGCGTTACCAGATGTCTGGCAGCAGCGCCCTTCACCGCGGAAAGTGCGATGCCGGAATCGAAGGTCACCAGGCGGCCCCCGTGTTTCACCGCCAGCGCCAGAAGATAGGTGTCGGTTATCTGCCGAGCGCTATGTACGCGTGTGCCGTCCGCGATCTGCGGATCAGCGATAGAGGTATCGTCGGGCCAGAACAGGTGCGCCGAATGGCTTAGCGCGCCGCGCAGTCGTTCGATGACTTGGGCGGCGGGGCGCGCGCCGGGATCGGGACAGCGCAGGCCGAACCGCTCACGCGGCCGGCAATTCCTTCGAATGCCCGGTCTTGCACGCGGTAAGCTACGCTTTTTTCGCACCCTGACGAGGAGCAACAGCGTTGAACGAGACACAGCAGCCGCCAGAGGGATTTGTGCCGGTGGAATCCACCGGACCGTTCATGGCGACGCTCGGCCCCCTGTATTACCGCCCGGTCGAGGGCGGCGTGATCATCGCCTTGCGCATCGCCGAGAACCACCTGAACCGGCGCGGCATCGCGCACGGCGGCATGCTGGTGACCCTGGCCGACAGCGCCATGGGCATGAACCTGGCGCGCGCCCGTGAGCCGCGTCTGTGGACGGTCACAAACAGTAGCTCTACTCCGCCCCGCGATGGGCGATCACTCGTCTAGCAAACTGCGCAGCATCCACGCCGTCTTCTCATGCACATCAAGGCGCTGTGTAAGAAGATCCATGGTCGGCTGGTCGTTGGCTTTGTCCACGACCGGGAAGAGCAATCGGGCGGTACGCGCCGTCGCTTCCTGGGCCGCGACGAGATGGCGAATCATGTCCATCGCTTTCGGAACCCCCTCTACCTCCTTGATCGAGGCAAACTTGACGAATTCCTCGTAGGTGCCTGGAGCAGGAAAACCCAGGGCACGAATGCGTTCGGCGATAAGGTCCAGTGCGGTCCATTGCTCGGTGTACTGCTGCATGAACATTAGGTGCAATGTATTGAACATCGGCCCGGTTACGTTCCAGTGAAAGTTGTGGGTCATCAGGTAGAGGGTGTAGCTGTCTGCCAACAACCGCGACAGCCCCTTTGCAATTTTCGACCGGTCACCCTCGGATATGCCGATATCGATCTTCGCGATCTTGTCCTGTTTCTTACTTGCCATGTTGATCTCCTAAAAATGAAATGCCTTTGTGAGTGCTGTTCCTTCAGAGTTCGTGCTTTGCAACGAGGACCGGAAGCCGCGGACACCTGCCGCCGCTTCCGGCCCGACTGGGCGCGCTGATCCTCAGAGATCACGCAAGGTCGTAGCGATCAAGGTTCATCACCTTGCTCCATGCCGCCACAAAGTCGCGCACGAACGCTTTTTGCGAGTCGCCGCACGCATAGACTTCCGCGAG
>JAJZUN010000489.1 GCA_021848555.1 Pseudomonadota bacterium
GACGCCGGCTACGGCGTTGAATGGAGGAGCGGCTTTTCATGCCCCGTCCCGATTGGCGTTTGGCGTCTGCGTACGAAAATCTACGTTCCCTCGATGCCCCGGGGTTTGCGTGGGAGTTTCTCAGGCGAAATCCAGAATTTGAGCGCGACCGGGCACAGGTGGAAAAATCTGGCGAAAACACTACGGTCGCCCAGCTCGACCGTTTTACGCGGCGGTGGGGGTGTTATTTTCCGACAGGCAGATCAGGCCAGATTGTTCAGCCCCTCTGGACGGCAACCAGCTTGCCCAGCGTCATTGCGATAATGCCGCTCCCGGCCGCTCTCGCCGACCGAGATCTCACTCCTAGCGCCCTCTCGCTTGACCAGGCGCTTGCCCAAAATGGCCCACTGTGGCTGATCCAACGGAAAGACACGCTGTTCCGCTTGCATATAATCGAAGCGCCAGGCGCGGGGACGCCATGCGTGGTTTTGCCGCTTGATAAGTACTTCGATACCCGTGTCACGGCGGCCACACGCTTATGGCGCGGACTGGCCGGACGCTCGCCGGGGCGAAGTCCAGCGCAGCTTTCGGTAGTACGCCGAGAACGCCTCATCCTGGCACTGCGCGCGCTTGATGGACGATTAGAAATGGCCACATACCGCGATATTGCCCAAACGCTCTTCTGCGCTAGCCGCATCCCGGATCGCGGCTGGAAGACCCATGACACTCGCGATCGCACCGTGCGTTTGGTACGCCTTGGCCTTTCGATGATGCAAGGTGGATACCGCCACTTACTGCTCTATCCATACCGAGGAAGAAGCGATAAGCGAAGTTTCGGCAGGATGCTGAGAACTCCAAGCGACTCCGTGGATCGAGGGTGAGCTCGACCGCTTTTGCCCCAATGCGGACAAGCGTACCTCATCGGGAGAAGTCTGGAGTTGCCCCAAATCAGACAGTTTTGCCGCTCTGGGTGTGGGCGGGAGTTGCCCTGTAGCAGCCTTTCGAATGGGATAATGGTTTGGCATGCTTATCCTTGCTCCGCCGTGAACAATTCACATTATGTTCATATGGCGAGCCGACCTATTTCGCTTCGTTCAGCAACGCTAGTTTGCTCCATTGGAAGGTATTATAATAAATGAGCCCTGATATTAACTACCGGATGTTAGATGACAAAGGACGGCCCCCACAGTAGTCGCATGAGATTTGGCTTCAGGGAGGCCAGAGACGCCGGAGTCCCATACTTCGCCGGCCGGTCGCCTTCTGCTATTAACCTTGGCCGACTACTTGAGGCTCGGCCCCATCTGCGCCATCAAGCGTCCGCTCTGGTGAATGAGGGCTGGCGCACTGATGCCATATTGAACGAGCTGAGAAACTCTGGGCGTGCAGAACGCTATTGCGTTGATTTTTACCGCGGAACCGATGGTGATGAGTGGTTAGCGAATGAATGGTCGGACGACCAGGGTGCACTAATCGCCCGAATAGAGCGGGAGCTCAAACTGCGGATCTGCAGTTACGCGGAACTCTGGGAGTTTGGTGTCGAAACTGGCGAATGGTCTATTATCGCTAAATTTCCTGAGGCGATATAACTTGATGCCCACCTTTTTTGGGCACGTCTCGGGGACCTCCGTTGTGCGCAGCCTGACAGCTTAGCGCCAGAATGAGACATTCGTCGGCCGGGACTGCTCCGGGTTGCAAAGCCACGGGAATTGGACGGGCCGATTTAGTCGAGACGAGCCCGCGCCATTTGGGTGCAGGCCCGCTTGTCACTTTCCTCCGAACATGCTGCGGATGAACTTCCACAGCCGCGCCCAGAAACCGCGCTCGCGGTCGAGTTTGGCGTAGTAGGCGACGCGCCGGCGATCTTCCGCCTGCCGCCCCGCTAGCACCATTTCTTCGCTCCAGCGCCCATGCGGATAGATGACGCCATCGTAGATGACGTAGTGCGATTTGCAGGCGAGCTGCCAGTTGCCTATCGAAGGATCAAGGCTCGGCTTGCCGCCCCGCTCGGTGAAGCGCCATCCCGCCGGGTTTAGCGGCGTGCTGACCTTCTCGCCGCATCCACAGGCGCACAAATGCGCCGCCACGCCATACTCCTCCGAGACGTAGAGGATGCCGGGCTTCAGCTCCTTGGGGACATATTTGGTTCGCTCGAGGGCGATGCGCGTCATCATTCTGAGCCGCCGTGCCGCAGCAGCTTGAGGTCGTGCATGCGCATCAGCATGTGATAGGGCGAGCCGTCGTCGAGATAGAAGCCCACGATCTGCTTATAGCGCAGCACCGCGACCGCCGCGTTGAGCGCGTTGAGCTCGGCGATCTGAACATTGCGTCGGTAGATGTCATTGGGATCATCCGTCGTGTCTGCCAGGTTCTCGGCATACCGGGCTGCCGCCGTGCCGGCGCCGCCATAGTAGGTCGTCCGGATGGTGCCCGCGAGGAGATCCTGCTTCCGGCTGAGGCCAATGCCCACGTCGATGAAGGGGATGCCAAGGGCGATCAGCAACTCGAAGATCTCCTTGCGGGCCGTGCCCTTGTCCACGCAGACGAACGCAAAGGTGACGCCAGTCAGATCGGGAGCGGAGGTGCTGTCGATGTATTTTTGCGTGAGCTTAAGCCCGTGCCGGAAATTCTCATACCGGCGCTGGAGCACCTCGGCCTTGGACTTACCAAGGTCAGCCTCGGTGAGCTCGCCGGGCGAGCGGTAGGCGTTGTGGACGTGATAGACGTCGCCATCGAAGCCGCGGATTTCCTTCACGGGCGTTTTCACGATGTAGTCGAGCGTGTAGCTGCCCGTGCCGCCGAGACCGATGATGGCGACGACCTCGTCCTTGAACTTTACGGCGAGGTCGCCGATCTCGGCCAGGCTGGTGAGCGAGTCATGGAACTTGAACACCGTTTCACCAATCACGTCGTTGTCGACGTTGAAGGTGAGCGGGTTAGCCTCGGGGTACTTCGTGATCGCGGGGCCGCAGATCACATGCACGTAGTGCTCGATCTTGGCGAAGAAGTCGGGAAAGCCCGCCGGTGGCTTGTTCGAGAACGATCGCTCGACCACGACGTCCTTCTTGGTCAGCACGATATTGTGCCCACCTTCTCCCATGTTAGGGATCGGCCTGCCATCGAGGCCATAGGGCGTTGAGCCGGCGAAATAGACCTGGTGGTTGTCCTGCACCACCTTCACCTTGTCGACCGGAACCAGCTTGGCGACCATGGCGCCGATCTTCAGATCGAGGTTGTGGTCCAAATAGGGGATGTCGCGCACCACGAGGTGCGCGCCATCGATCCGCAAGGCGTAGCCCTTATCGAGCAGCTGCTTGAGGTCAGGATTATGACTGGCCAGTTCGATTAGCACAGAACGACATCCCCTCTTTCACCTTGACGCTCTCGCCAGGATTCAGGATTCCCTCAGGCTTATCGCCGTGCCCGCGCGTGTAGGTCACGGAGTAGGTGATCTCCGGATGCTGCGGGTAGTCGGGGTAGGCGAGCGTCACCACCGCCGCGTAGGTGATGTACTCGTCCTTGGGGACCTGGTGCGGCGTGCCGTCCACCACGATGGTGATCGTCTTGTCTTGCTCGGCCATGCGGATGCTCCTGACCTTCAAATTGATTCGACTTTTGGCTG
>JAJZUN010000490.1 GCA_021848555.1 Pseudomonadota bacterium
TAAAATCCCGAATGTGTCCGCGCGCAACAACCAGTTGGAGGTTCATCCACGGAGGCTGGCCGCAGCAATCTGCGCCTAACGACAGAGGTGCGCAGACCTACAGCGAAAAGCCCGGGCATCGCTTCACGCTCAACGCCGACTTCGCCACGCTGCGCGAAGCCGAGTACGACGCCTTGTTGATTCCGGGGGGGGCGCGCCCCCGAGTATCTGCGGCTGAATGCACGCGTGGTCGAGATCGCGGCCCATTTCCTGACCGCCGCCAAGCCGGTCGCCGCGGGCTGCCACGGCGCGCAGCTGCTCGCCGCCACCGGGCTGCTCAAGGGGCGCCAGGTCAGCGCGTATCCGGCGTGCCGCGTCGAGGTCGAGCTGGCCGGCGCGACCTATATGGACATTCCGATCGACGCGGCGGTGCGCGACGACAACCTGATCACCGCGCCGGCCTGGCCGGCGCATCCGGCGTGGCTGGCGAAATTCCTCGAACTGCTCGGAACCCGCATTACGCACTGAGCACCAGGCACCGCGCACCCCTTGGCACCTCGGCGGGGGGTGCCATTTCCCTGACGCAGTGGACTAGCCTGAGGCTTTCGCCGTGATGGCGCAGCCTGCGCGCCATCCGGCCACGGTCGGCTGCGGCGCTTTGTTCCGGCGCGCAGGCCTGCGGCGGCGGTGCGCAGCGGTCAGGCGGGCCGGCGCCGCAGCACCGCGACGTTCACCGGTGCCCGCAGTTCGAAGCCCAGGTTCGCATAGAGCGCGATCGCTGCTGTGTTCGTCGTCCAGGCGTGCAGGAAGGGCTGTTCGCCTCGACGCTGGATCTCGGCGGTCACAGCGGCCGACAGTCGCCGCGCGAAGCCGCGGCCCCGGCAATCGGGATGGGTGCACACGCCGCTGACTTCGACATGGCCCGGAACGCGCATGCGCTCGCCGGCCATCGCCACCAGCCGGCCGTCCACGCGCAGGCCGATGAAGCGCCCCATGGTGTGCGTGCGCGCGAAAAGGGGCCCGGGCTCGGCGAGCGTGGCGAGGGCCAGCATTTCAGCCGCATCGGCGTCGCCGAGCATGGAGGCGCCGTCGTCGACCCGAAGCCGGCGGGTCGCCACCATCTGCACGCCCGAAGCGGTCCTGAGCACCTCGAGGCCTGGTGGCACCACGATCGGTGGCACCTGCAGCAGGTAGACGGTGTCGTCGCCGGGCTGCAGCAGCGCAGTCAGCGCCGACAGGCTTTCGGCATGCTCGTCGGGCGTCGCGGCGAAGCGGTTGATCTCCGGGAGAAAGCGCCGCGCACGCGCGTTGCGCAGGCCCTGGGAGGCGCCGCGTCGGTCGCTGACGTGGCTTCGCTTCGTAGGTGCCGCATTGAGCAGGACTCGCCGGGCCAGGATCGCGTGTACGCTGCCCTTGCGCACCGCTGCGGACGCTGTGCGCAACGCGATTGGCCGAACCAGTCGAGCCTCCTGCTTCCTGCAACAGGCTTGCTTGTCGGCCCCGTGCTCGAAGCCGGGTTGCTGCCGGGCGGATCGCTTCGTCAGCCGTTAGCATGTCCCTGGTAGGATCGCCGACCGCCCAGGCTCGACGGGCCGGGCAATCGGCACCCCTTCGGGACATCGATCATGTTTGCAGGCTTTGCCCGCGTATGGACCCCGTTGCTGCACGTGCGCGAGGTTCGCAAGGAGCCGCGTGCGGTGACGCTGGCAGGCGAGAGGTTGGTGGTGTTCCGACAGCCGGGCGGAGGCGTCGCGGTACTGCTCGACCGCTGCCCGCATCGCGGCGCAGCCCTCTCGCTGGGGCGCGTGACGCCGCAGGGGTGCATCGAATGTCCCTTCCACGGTTGGCAGTTCGACGCGCGTGGCCGCAATTGCCACGTGCCGCTGAACCCCGATGCCAGGCTGTCGCGGCTGTCGGCGCAGGCACTGCCGGCACGCGTCGTCGGCGAGATGGTCTGGGTGTACACGGATCCGGCGGCTGACGCGCCCGACGAACCCGTCGTGCCCGAGGGCCTGCGTGCCGCAGGGGTGGCCCGCACCTATGTTCAGCGCAACTGGCGTTGCCATTGGACGCGTGCGATGGAGAACATGCTCGACAGCCCGCACCTGCCATTCGTCCATCGGCGCACCATCGGCAAGGCGATGGCGCGTCAGATGACCGCGGCATCGCGCATGGACGTCAGCTGGGAGGCAACTGCCTGGGGCGGGCGCGCGAAGGCCGCGATCGACGGGCGGGACGGAGGCGCCTTCCTCGAGTACTACAGGCCCAATGTGATGGCGCTGCACATTCCGGTGCCGCGGCGGCATCTGCGCATCCACGCCCTGGTGATCCCGGCGGAGCGAGGGCGTACCCGTCTGATCATCTGTCAGTCGCGCGATTTCGCGCGCAGCCGGTGGTTGCACCCGCTGTTCTACTGGTTGAACCGTCGCATCGCCGACGAGGACCGCGCCGTGGTCGAGTCGATCGGCAGCGACGAGGTTCCCGCCGCGGCGCAGCAGGCATCGGTCGCCACGGACCGCGCGACGCTGCAGTTCCGCAAATACTATTTCGCGTCGCTGCGCGACAGCGACAGCGGGCCACATCCGGGCTAGCCTGGATATTTCGCGAGCGATCATCTGGCTCGGGCTTGGCCTCGAGGGCGAGGCGAGCGGCATCGGCGATGAGGGTCTGAGACCTCGGTGCCTGGGTATTGGTGAACGCAGGGCGCAACACCCCTTACCCCCGTTGTTCGTCAACGTGCCGGGGACAGCACTTTTCGCGGCTCAAGGGGCCAGGGCGTGTGCGGCGCTGAGGAACACGTGCTTGAGGGGATGACTGGAGGCCAGCAGCAGGCGCACGCGGCGCGTGTTGCGCACGACGGCCGCGCCGATCTTGAGCAGCTTGATACGGATGGAGGCCGGCGAGTGATACAGCTTCTTCACCCGCGCACCGTCGCGCGTTTTCGACTTCAACTTGAACGACGGCTGGAAGAAGTTGATGTATAGCCGGGCACTGGCATACAGACGTGCGAGCGCCTTCGTTGCCTCGGATCCGCTCAGGCGCCCATAGCCCACCAGGCGCCGCACGATCGCACCATTCTTCTGTTCGACCCATGCCTGGTCATTCTTCTTGTAGGCCCGCGAGCGGGTTTGCTCCAGCCGATGCGCCTTGCAATAGTCGAAGACGTCCTGGGTCATGAATGCGCTGTCGTTGTCGGAGTCCACGCCCAACATCGGAAAGGGCAGATCTCCAGCAATCTTGTCCAGCCCATCGATCACCAATGCCTGGCTGCGGTGGCGCATTGATACGCATTCAGTCCAACCGCTGGCAATGTCGGTGAGTACGAGCGTGTGCAGGTAGTCGCCATCCGTCTTCGGGCCGCTGTAGTGCTCGACCATGTCCATCTCGAAGAAGCCGGGCGGTGGGTCACGCCAGTCGGCGAATGTGCGCACCGGGATGCTGCGTCGGATTGCTGCGCCAATGCCTTTGCGGCGCTTGCGTTGCCCGTCGATCTGCGTGCGTATTCCGGCCAACAGGCGGTCGATCGTCGCGGCGCTGATCGCCAGAACCTTCTCCTTGATGATCGGATCCAGGTCGAGATGCCCATGCCGCTCCATGGCATCGATCAGCATCAGAT
>JAJZUN010000491.1 GCA_021848555.1 Pseudomonadota bacterium
CCGTCGATCTGTTCGTCTACCGCATCGTGCGCGAACTCGGCTCTCTTGCCGCCGCGCTCGGCGGGCTGGATGCGCTGGTGTTCACCGCGGGCATAGGCGAGAACGCGCCGGCGATCCGCGCGCGCGTGTGCCGCGCAGCAGCCTGGCTCGGCATCGAACTCGACGATTCCGCCAATGCGGCCGGCGGGCCGCGCATCAGCCGCGGCGGCAGCCCGGCCTCCGCCTGGGTGCTGCCGACCAACGAGGAACTCATGATCGCCCTGCATACGCGCACGGCGCTGGGCACGGGCCGCTAGTCGCGCGGCGGCTTCAAATCGAGGGGTCTGGCGGGAACTTCGCGCTGCCCCGTAACCAACTGTGGACTCGGGCGCGCGCCAGAGGCGTTAACCAGTTGACTCCGCCTTGATTTTGTTTGTATAATCCTGCCTCTTTGCGATACCCGGGGCGGCCAGAGCTAGAACGGTCGTCCCGATTTCATTTCGGAACGTCAAAAAATGCCAACAATTAATCAGTTAGTGCACAGCCCGCGCGTGCGCACCAAGGCCAAGAGCAAGGTGCCTGCGCTCGGAAATTCGCCGCAAAAGCGCGGCGTTTGCACGCGCGTGTACACCACCACTCCGAAAAAGCCGAACTCGGCGCTGCGCAAGGTGGCGAAGGTGCGCCTCACCAACGGCTTCGAGGTCATCAGCTACATCGGCGGCGAAGGCCACAACCTGCAGGAGCACTCGGTGGTGCTGATCCGCGGCGGCCGGGTAAAAGACCTGCCGGGCGTGCGCTACCACATGGTGCGCGGCAGCCTGGATACGCAGGGCGTGAAGGATCGCAAGCAAAGCCGTTCCAAATACGGCGCCAAGAAACCAAAGGCCGCGTAGCAGCCTGAACCCAAAGCCGCGTAGCGGCTTTACCAGTGGCCTGCGTAGCAGCGGGCCGACGAGCAGAGGACGAACATGCCACGACGCAGAGAGGTTCCCAAGCGCGACATTCTTCCGGATCCGAAATTCGGCAATCAGGACGTCGCCAAGTTCATCAACGTGCTGATGACGCGCGGCAAGAAATCGGTTGCCGAGAGCATCATCTACCGCGCGTTTACCGCGATCAAGACGAAGTCCGGCAAGGACCCGATCGAGGTGTTCGGCCAGGCGGTTTCCAATGTCAAGCCCATGGTCGAAGTGAAGAGCCGCCGCGTCGGCGGTGCCAACTACCAGGTGCCGGTGGAAGTGCGTCCGGTGCGGCGTGTGGCGCTGGCTATGCGCTGGCTGCGCGAAGCGGCACAAAAGCGCAGCGAGAAATCGATGGATCTGCGCCTCGCGAATGAACTGCTGGAGGCGGCAGAGGGCCGTGGCAGCGCGATGAAAAAACGCGATGAAGTGCACCGCATGGCGGAAGCGAACAAGGCATTCGCGCACTATCGCTTCTAGGCACCCAGGACTTCAGGGAATACAAACCGAATTTTCGACTTAACTCACTGCCAGCAGTGATCGGGCCAGCCAGACCTGTATCTGGCAGCCGTATCCAGGCGGTCAAAGGTTTTTAAGGTTCTTACCGTGGCACGCAAAACCCCAATCGAACGATATCGCAACATCGGCATCAGCGCGCACATTGACGCCGGCAAGACCACGACCACAGAACGCATCCTGTTCTACACCGGCGTGAACCACAAGATCGGTGAGGTGCACGACGGCGCCGCGACCATGGACTGGATGGAGCAGGAGCAGGAGCGCGGCATCACCATCACCTCGGCGGCGACCACCTGTTTCTGGAAAGGCATGGATCTGTCCTTTCCGGAGCACCGCATCAACATCATCGACACTCCGGGCCACGTCGATTTCACCATCGAAGTCGAGCGCTCGATGCGCGTGATCGACGGCGCGTGCATGGTCTATTGCGCCGTGGGCGGGGTGCAGCCGCAGTCCGAAACGGTGTGGCGCCAGGCGAACAAGTACAAGGTGCCGCGGCTCGCGTTCGTCAACAAGATGGACCGCCAGGGCGCCGACTTCCTCAAGGTCTACGGGCAGATGAAGACCCGGCTCAAGGCCAATCCGGTGCCGCTGCAGCTGCCGATCGGGGCCGAGGAGAAATTCGAAGGCGTGATCGACTTGGTGCGGATGCAGGCGATCTACTGGGATGATTCGACGCAGGGCATGAAATTCGAGATGCGCGACGTCCCGGCGGAACTCCTCGCCGAAGCCAAGGAATGGCGCGAGAAAATGGTCGAGGCCGCAGCCGAAGCCGACGACGAACTGATGAACAAGTATCTTGAGGGCCACGACCTGTCGGTCGCGGACATCAAGAAAGGCCTGCGCCTGCGCACCATCAAGAGCGAGATCACGCCGATGCTGTGCGGCTCGGCGTTCAAGAACAAGGGCGTGCAGGCGATGCTGGACGCCGTGGTCGAATACATGCCGGCGCCGGCGGATATTCCTCCGGTCAAGGGCGAGGACGACAGCGGCAAGACGGACGCGCGCAATCCCGACGACGAGCAGCCGTTTGCCGCGCTCGCGTTCAAGATCATGACCGATCCGTTTGTCGGGCAGCTCACGTTCTTCCGCGTCTATTCCGGCGTGCTCAACTCCGGCGACACCGTCTATACCACGGTGCGCGGCAAGAAAGAGCGCATCGGCCGCCTGTTGCAGATGCACGCCAACGAACGCGCCGAGATCAAGGAAGTGCGCGCCGGCGATATCGGCGCCGCCGTGGGACTGAAAGACGTCACCACCGGCGAAACCCTGTGTGATCCCAAGCACATCATTGTCCTGGAACGCATGGTGTTTCCGGAACCGGTGATTCACGTTGCGGTGGAACCGAAGACCAAGAGCGACCAGGAGAAAATGGGCGTTGCGCTCAATCGTCTGGCGCAGGAGGACCCGTCGTTTCGCATGCGCACCGACGAGGAAACCGGCCAGACCATCATTTCCGGCATGGGTGAGTTGCACCTGGAAATCATCGTCGACCGCATGAAGCGGGAGTTCGGCGTCGAAGCGAACGTCGGCGCTCCCCAGGTGGCGTATCGCGAAACCATCCGGCGCACCTGCGACGAGATCGAAGGCAAGTTCATCAAGCAGTCCGGCGGACGCGGCCAGTATGGCCATGTTTGGCTCAAGGTCGAACCCCAGCCCGCGGGCAAGGGCTTCGAATTCGTCGACGCGATCAAGGGCGGCTCGGTGCCGCGCGAGTACATTCCTGCAGTGCAGCGCGGCTTGGTGGAAACGCTGCCGGCAGGTGTGCTCGCGGGCTATCCCGTGGTGGACGTGAAGGTCACGCTGTTCGACGGTTCGTACCACGAGGTGGACTCGAACGAAAACGCGTTCCGCATGGCCGCCTCGATGGCGTTCAAGGACGGCATGCGCAAGGCCTCTCCGGTGCTGCTGGAGCCGATCATGGCGGTCGAGGTGGAAACGGCGGAAGACAAGATGGGCGACGTCATGGGCGACTTGTCGTCGCGCCGCGGCGTGATCCAGGGCATGGACGATCTGCCCGGAGGCAAGGCGATTCGCGCCGAGGTGCCGCTGGCGGAGATGTTCGGCTATTCGACGACGCTGCGCTCGCTCACGCAAGGGCGCGCGACCTACACCATGGAATTCAAGCATTAC
>JAJZUN010000492.1 GCA_021848555.1 Pseudomonadota bacterium
GGTGCCGCCGTCGAGATGGCAGGAGGTGCAGGTGAGGCTGTTGCCCACGTATTGCCGGCTCAAGGGATGGGTGTTGGTGTGGTTCACGATGTCGCGCCCCAGCGCGACGATTTTGCCCAGCTCGCCTGGCGGCAGCGCGGTGGGGATCGGCACCGCCAGGGGCTTGACGGCCCCACCTTCCGCTGCCGAAACGGCACCCGCGGCGGTGATCATCAGCGCCAAACCAAACGCGCTTCCCAGTGCTGCTTTGATGATCGGATTTCTTTCCATTTTGGACTCCTTATTCGTGGTTACATTGTGTTGACAATCAAAGAGGATGCTACGTCCGCCCCGTTCCCTCGGTTGCACTGCCCGTCCGCGCAGCGGACCAGATACTCATGACGCTTTGGATCTTGGCGACAAGACGGATGCGAGCAGTCGCGCGCCTGGCGTCGCCTGAAAAGATAATACATGCGTGTTAGTTCGATCAAGCCCGTTTCACGCTGGGTAGTATCAATCTCGCCTCGAGCCCGCCCTCGGGGCGCTGCGCCAGTTCGAGAGATCCGCCGAAGCGCTCGGTAATGGCGCAAACGATGGATAGCCCCAGTCCGCTGCCCCGGCCTGAGCCGCTCCGCCAGAAGCGGTGCCTGACCAGCGCCAGTTCCGCGGCACTGAGTCCCGGCCCGCGGTCACACACGCGAAAACACACCGCGTCTTTCGAGGATCGCAGTTCCAACGCGACCGTGCTTTCAGCCGGAGAGTGACGCAGCGCGTTGTCGAGCAGGTTGCGCAGCGCGGTGACCGCCAGGGCTTGCGGCAGAACCAGCTCGGCCGAATCGGCGTCGCTGTCGAGCACGATGCGCCCGGGCGCGTCGTGCGCCGCGTCGCGCATCGCCAGGCGGGCCACTTCGTCGGCATGGGCGATGCGCCCGTCATCCCAGGAAAAAGCTCCTTCTACTTGCGCTAGCGTCAGCAGTTGCGCCAGCGTGTGCTGGAGCCGCGCCGCGCCCTCTTCTGCGTAATCAAGTGCCGCTTCAGCTTCCTTGCCCCGGGTGATGCGCGCGACTTGCAGGTGCGTCTTGATCGCGGTGAGCGGCGTGCGCAATTCATGGGCGGCATCGCTGGTAAACCGACGTTCGCGGCTGATGATCGCGCCCATCCGCTCCAGCTGTTGATTCAGGGTATCGAGCAGCGGCTGCAGCTCGCGCGGCATGGGGGAGGCGTGAATCGGGGTCAGGGCATCCGGTGCCCGGCTGGCCAGCGCCCGCCGCAGGCGCTCGACCGGCACCAAGCCGCTTCTCACCCCGAGCCACAGCACAATCAGGCCACCGATCAGGGCGACAACAAACGGTACTGCCGCGGCAACCATCACATCGCGCAGCAACGTATTCCGCTCGGCCATGCGATCGGCCGTGGTGATGCGCAAATCGTGTGCTTCATAGGTGTAGGTGCGCCAGCGCTCGCCCTTGATTTCGCGCTCGGCAAATCCGGCGGCCGGCGCAGCCATGGCCTCGGGCATTGCGCCTGGGGTGCGCGCGAACACCTCGCCGCGCAGAGATCTGATCTCGCAGGCCAGTCCATTCTCCGCGGGCGGCAGCGACAACGCCGATGCGCTCGCGTCTCCTCGCCGTCCGTCCCACGCAGCGGGGTTCTGCGACATCAGCCCAGCCACCATTTGCGCCGACATCACGAGGCGCTGATCCAGGGTAAGGCGCATCTCAGCGCGCACTTCGCGCAGCATCCAGATCGCCACTCCGCTCCACAGCAGAATCAGCGATACGCCTATCATCAGCAATAACCGTAGACGCAGACTCATGCGCTCGCCGTGCTGACACGATAACCGACGCCGCGCACCGTCTCGATAATGTCGGCTCCCAGCTTGCGCCGCAGATGATAGATATGCACGTTAATGGCGTTGCTTTCGATTTGCTCACTGAAATCGTAAAGGCTGTCTTGGAGCTGTTCGGCGCTCAGGATACGACCGCGAGCATGCAACAGAGCGGTCAGCAGACCCAATTCGCGTCGGGACAAGGCGACGCTGCGCCCGCGCAGGAAGACTTCCCCGCTCTCCGGGTTCAGGCGCAAGGGGCCATGCTCAATGACATCCACGCTGCGCCCCGCGGCGCGTCGCAGCAGGGCGTGCAGACGCGCGACCAGCTCGTTCAGATCGAAAGGCTTGACTAGATAATCGTCCGCACCGGCGCGCAGTCCGGCCACGCGGTCCTCGACGGCGTCGCGCGCGGTCAGTACCAGCACGGGCAGCATCATGCCGCCCGCCCGCAAGCGACGCAACAAGCTCATGCCGTCGTCGTCGGGCAGTCCAAGATCGAGAATCACCATGTCACAATGCGTCGCCGACAGCGCTGCCTCGACCCGCGCCGCAGTAGCCACGCTGTCCACGGTCAGACCGCGCGCGCGCAAGCCGGTCGTAATGCCGTGAGCGATCAGTTCGTCGTCTTCAACCAGGAGTACGCGCATGGTCCATCTTCCGCATCGGGCACTATCCAACACTCAGATTATCGCATCGTTAACGCTGCCTTAATCCAGCCCTGCGAAGATGTGCGCTCATCTTGTCTCGGGGGCGCTCATGCTGCGTTTGTTCTGGCCGATTGCGGTGCTCGCCATGCTGTGGGTGCAGCCGATCCATGCCGAGGAGAGTTTTCTCCCGCCGGAACAGGCTTTCCACCTGAGCGTCACGAAGGATGCTGATGGTCTGGTGCGCCTGAACTGGAAGGTCAGCAAGGGCTACTACCTCTATCGCGAGCGGCTGAAAGTCGAGGGCGAGCCGGTCGGTAGCGTTCAGTCGGTGCAGTTGCCTACCGGTACGCTCAAGACCGATGAGTCTTTCGGCCAAACCGAGGTCTATCACGATAATCTGGATGTTCTGGTCAAGGCCGCCGATGCACGGGCGCTGAATGTCGTCTGGCAGGGCTGCGCCGATGCGGGTTTGTGCTACCCGCCGCAAGCTCGACGCGTGGCGCTGGCGGATGTCGCCACGGCTCCGACCGCAGGCCCGGTCGCGCCCGCTGGTGATGCGAACCAGGCTGCCGTCGGCCCGCTCGGCGAAGATCAGGATCTGGCCGCCCGTCTGGAACGGGCCAATTTAGGCTGGATGCTGGCGGTGTTTTTCGGCTTGGGGCTGCTGATGACGTTTACTCCCTGCGTACTCCCGATGGTGCCGATTCTCTCCAGCCTGATTGCTGGCAGCGGGGCAACGCCCATGCGCGGTCTTGTTCTCTCGCTGGCGTTCGTACTGCCGATGGCGCTGACCTATTCCGTATTGGGAGTTGCCGCTGCGCTGGCGGGGACCAATCTCCAGGCGATGCTGCAAAACCCCTGGATGCTTGGCGCCTTCGGCCTGATTTTTGTCGTGCTCGCGCTGGCCATGTTCGGATTTTACGAGCTGCAACTGCCCGCTGTGCTGCGCAACCGCCTGAACAGCGCCAGCCAGGACCAACGTGGTGGCACTGCGGGTGGGGCGGCGGCCATGGGCGTGCTGTCGGCGCTGCTGGTTGGCCCGTGCATGACCGCTCCGCTGGCCGGTGCGCTGCTCTATATCGGTAATACCGGCGACGCGCTGACCGGCGGCCTGGCGCTGTTGGCCA
>JAJZUN010000493.1 GCA_021848555.1 Pseudomonadota bacterium
ACGCGCCGGCATGGCGGTCAGCGTGGCGCCGGTATTCGATCCCGAACATGAGGTCCCCGGTCGGGTACAACAGGTGTTCGGCATGATCAATCCGCAAACCCAGTTTGTCGATGTGCTGGTGGCGGTCCCTGGCGGCGGGCTCATGCCGGGCATGCGGGTACACGCGCGGATTGCGCTCAGCCGCAAAGCCGAATGGGTCGTGCCGCGCTCGGCGGTGCTGCGCGACGCCCAGGGCGCCTATATTTTCCAGGTGCGCGCGGGCAAGGCGCGCCGCGTGAACGTGCAAACCGGGATCGAGCGCGGCGGCTTGATCGCTGTGCACGGCGCGTTCAGCGCGAGCGAGCCCGTGGTGAGCCTGGGCAACTATGAATTGCGCGACGGCATGGCCGTGCGCGAGGGCGGGCGATGACCGTCACGCAATGGATGCAGGAGCATCGCCGCTCGATCCTGTTCCTGCTGGTGTTGCTCGCGCTGGCGGGGGTGCTGGCGGCATTCAAATTGCCCGTGACCCTGTTTCCCACGGTGGATTTCCCGCGCGTGGTGGTGTCGCTGAATGCGGGGGACCGCCCCGCGGACCTGATGATGCTGTCGGTCACGCAGCCGGTGGAGGAAGCGGTGCGGCGCGTGCCGGGCGTGCGCGATGTGCGCTCCACCACCAGCCGCGGCTCGGCGGACGTGTCGGTGAACTTCGATTGGGGCATCGACATGGGACTGGCGACCTCGCAGGTCAATCAGTCGATCACCCAGATTCTGCCGAATCTGCCGCCCGGTACCCAATCGTCGACCAAGCGCATGGACCCGACGGTGTTCCCGATACTGGCTTACAGCCTGACATCCGCGACCCAGTCGCAAACCGCGCTCTATGATCTGGCGCAGTATCAGCTGCGCCCTTTGCTTTCCAGTGTCAACGGCGTGGCGCGCATCCAGGTGATCGGCGGCGCACAGGAGGAATACCAGGTCACCGTGGATCCGGCGCGGCTGATGACCTACGGGCTGACCCTTGGCGACGTCGCGCAGGCCTTGAGCGCGGCCAACGTGGTCACCGCCGTCGGAAGGCTGGAGGACCAATACAAGCTGTATCTGGAAATAGCCGATACCCGGCTCCAGACTATCCGGCAGATCGGCGATACCATCATCAAGAGCGGCAACAACGGCATCGTGCGCCTGGAAGACGTGGCGCTGGTGAGCGACGGCGTGGTACCGCAGTGGATCAAGGTGAATGCCGATGGCCGCCCGGCGGTGCTGTTCAACATCTACCAGCAGCCCGGCAGCAACAGCGTGCAGATCGCACGCGACATACAGGCCAAACTCGCTGCCTATGGCCCGCAACTGCCTCACGGCGTCAAACTCGCCAACTGGTACGACCAAAGCGTGCTGGTAGTGAATTCCGCCGCCAGCGTGCGCGACGCCATACTCATCGGCATCGGACTGGCGGTGCTGGTGCTGCTGGCCTTCCTGCGCAATATCAAGATCACGCTCATCGCCGCGGTGGCGGTGCCGACGGTGCTGGCGGCGACGGTGGTATTGCTCTACGCCCTGGGCATGAGCTTCAACATCATGACCCTGGGCGGCATGGCGGCGGCCGTGGGCCTGATCATCGACGATGCCATTGTCATGGTCGAGCACATCGTGCGGCGCCTGCGCGGCGCCAGCGGCGAACACCACGGCCGCGTCATGGCCGCCACCATGGAATTCATGCGCCCGCTGGCGGGCTCGTCCGCGTCCACCATCGTCATCTTCCTGCCGCTCGCGTTTCTCACCGGCGTGACCGGCGCGTTTTTCAAGGCGCTGTCGCTGACCATGGCGGCGGGATTGATCATTTCCTTTTTCGTCACCGCGCTGGCGGTGCCGCTGCTGGCGGATCATTTCCTCGACGAAAAAGACGCCAATCAGAAAGAAGGCGGACGCATCACCGCATGGATGCACCGCCGCTACCAAGGCCTGATGCAGCGCCTGCTCTCGCGGCCGCCGCTGGTCCTGCTGTTCATCGTGCCCCTGCTGGGGGCCGGATTTCTGGCCTTCAACCAGGTGGGCTCGGGCTTCATGCCGGCCATGGACGAAGGCGGATTCATCCTCGATTACCGCTCCGAACCGGGCACCTCGCTCACCGAAACCGATCGTCTGTTGCAGCAGGTCGAGGCGATCATCAAAGCCAACCCGAACGTGGATACCTATTCGCGCCGTACCGGCACGCAATTGGGCGGAGGCCTCACCGAGGCCAACGAGGGCGATTTCTTCGTGCGCCTGAAGGCGGGCCGGCGTCCGCCGATCGAGACGGTGATGGATGATATCCGCACCGAGGTCGAGCGCAGCGTGCCGGGTCTCAAAATCGAACTGGCACAACTGATGGAGGACGTCATCGGCGATCTGACCTCGGTGCCGCAGCCGATCGAGATCAAGCTGTTCTCCGACAATCCGGAAGAATTGCAGTCCGCCGCGCGCAAAGTCGTCGCAGCCATCGACAAGGTGCCCGGGGTGGTGGACACCCGCGACGGCATACGCCCCGCCGGCGATGCCCTGGAAATCCGCGTGGATCGGGTAAAGGCGGCGCTCGAAGGCATGAACCCGGACGGCATCACGCAGATATTGCGCGGCTATCTGTCCGGGATCGTGACCACGCAGATGCAGCACGGTCCGAAATTGGTCGGCGTGCGCGTGTGGACGCCGCAGCACGGGCGCGCCATCGTGCCGGACATCGGAAGATTATTGATCCGCGCGCCCGACGGGCATGTGTTTCCGCTCAAGCGGGTGGCGCAGATCGTTCCGGTCAGCGGCCAGCCCCAGATCAACCGCGAGAACCTGAAGCGCATGGTGGCGGTGACCGGCCGCATCAGCGGTCGCTCGCTCGGACCGGTGATATCCGAAATCCAGAAAGCGATGGCGGCGCCGGAGCTGCTGCCCAAGGGCATGTACTACGAACTCGGCGGCCTGTACAAGCAGCAGCAAATCGCCTTCAAAGGTTTGATGGCGGTATTCGCCGCCGCGGTCGGACTGGTGTTCCTGCTGCTGCTGTTCCTGTACGAGAGCTTCCGTGTGGCGCTGGCGATCATGGCGATTCCGCTGCTGGCGGTGTCCGCGGTGTTCGTGGGCCTGTGGCTGTCCGGCATCGAACTCAACATCTCGGCGATGATGGGCATGACCATGATCATCGGCATCGTCACCGAGGTCGCGATTTTCTACTTCTCAGAGTATCGCGATCTGTTTCGCGAGATGCCGTTTCACCAGGCGCTGATCGATGCCGGCAAGAACCGCATGCGTCCGATCGCCATGACCACCTTCGCCGCGATCCTCACCCTGCTGCCGCTGGCATTCGCCATCGGGCAAGGCTCGGCCATGCAGCAGCCGCTGGCGATCGCCATCATCTCCGGCTTGGCGGTGCAGTTGCCGCTGGTGCTGCTGGTGATGCCGGTGCTGTTCAGCGTGCTGGAACGGGAACCCCGTACGGGCGGGAACACCTGATCCGGATCGCGGTCTCCGTTTGCGCACGCGCTAACCATGGACTAAGCCGGGACTGGCGATCGTAAAAAGCATTTGCGACCAATGCGGCTGGCGGATCGCGCTGCGCAGCGA
>JAJZUN010000494.1 GCA_021848555.1 Pseudomonadota bacterium
AGCGTGTCCATGGACTCCAGCAGCCGCTGGAAGGCCGTTCTTCGCATGCTCATCCCCTCGTGTCGAGAGGGTGATGGTACCGAAATCAACCCCTACTGCGAACAGCGCCAATCGCTCATCGTAGTGTTCAAGATGATCTCTAAGAGTTCTGTTGCGTAGGCAATTGTCGTCATTAAGTTGAAATAGATTGCGCAGGCAAATTGCGCGCTTGACTTTATCCAATTGCTCGATGCGCGCCATGTAATCGGCATCTGACTCGGATTTTTTCTTTGGCGGGACTGGTGGCCAAAATAGCCGAGAGACATTGCTTGCGTGGGTAAGAAAACTATGGGTCTGCCTAAATACTTCGGCGTGAAAATGGCGCCGCGCGTTATCGTTTGTTGAATTAAGGCTGTGCAGTGCTTGATTAAGGGCCTGTACTGCATTAAGCGCAAATTGACATTGTGTCTTTACTTCGCCCACATAAACTTGTTGAAAGAACGTGTCCATGGCGCAATAAATCCTTAAGTCAGTGGGTTGCGTAAATGTATTCGTGTGAGCAACTTAAAAAAGTCAACTCTTACAGATGCAGGAGCGCACGACGTGCCTCCAAGGTTGATCTGAGCCGATTCTTGTTATGCGCAGGGTACGCTTGCGCGAGGCTGCCTTCCATAGTGTGGTTAGGGGGTTAGCCTTTGGGCCAGCGGTTCGGCCTGAATTTCGTTGGCGCCCCAGCTACGTGCCATTCCTGCACGACCGCGGCGTCGTCATCGCGCTCGATCCCCATGACGCGCGGCCGGCAGCGCGGTCGACCTGAGCGGCGCTGCCCAAGCCGGCGAGTGGGGTGTGCGCAATTTTGTGCAGTCCCTTGCGCCACGTCCAATACCGGAGTTTTCCGTACCAGCAGCATCGGACCCCATGACGCGCAGCCGGCGCTGCTCACTTAGGCCGGTTCTGCACCAGGTTGGCCAGCGCGCGGGCTCGGCCTTCGTCAGTCTTCGGACCGCTCGAGGCGCCGCCATGCAGCCTGCAGCGCCAGCCGTTGCCCGAGCCGAGCGCGATGCACAGCGTGCCGCGGCGGGTCCTGGCAAGGCACAGGTCGCCGTCTGTGCGCTCGATCTTCTCCAGCAGCTTGCGGCCGCGCCCCTCGGCAGGATCGAAGCCAGCAGCGCGCACACGGTCGGCCGCCCAAGACTGCATGCGCTCCCGCTCAGCGATCTCCGCCATGCGCTGCGCGAGGCGCCGCGGATATACGGGATCGGCCTCGATCTCGGCCATCATCCGGTCGTAGCTGGAAAGTCGCGCCATGGTCAGGAGCCCATCTCAATGCGCGTGGGGTCGGGAATTTGGCCGCACGAGGCCTTTCCCTCCCACCTCTTGACCCTGGCCAGCGCCAGCGCCGCCATTGCCCGAGCTTTGCCGCTGCTCGTCCTCGGGCCGGTGGACTGCCCGCCCTGGTTCTTGCAGCGGCCGCCGGCGCCGTCGCCGAGGGCGATGCACAGTGAACCCTTGCGGGTCTTGGCCTTGCACAGCCCGACGCCGGCCTTCTCCATCTTGCGCATCAGCAGCCACGCGCGATCTTCGTCCGGGTCTACGCCGGCCGCGCGCAGCTCGTCCTCGATCCAGTCGTTGCCGCCGGCGATGGCCGGGTGCACGCCGCGCAGGATGGCGGCCAGCGCTTCGCTCGGGAGGTCACGGATTGCCATTTGCGCTACTGCATGGGGTTGTTTTGGGAAACAATGCGGGGCGCCGCAATTCCGACCCGCTGGCGGCCTTTCGCGGCTGGGCCCTGGGGTTGAGCCTTACCCATGGGCTGCGCGGGCGCTGGCGCCGGCTCGACGCATGCCACCGCGCGCTCGGGGTCGATGTCGGCCTCCTCGCAGGGCCGGGCAATCGGCTGCGCCGTCTCGACCGCGGTGCTCCCAGCCTGCACGTACACCAGGCGGTCGACCAGCAGCGGGTGCGGCGGCCCACCGGGCGCGCGGCACATCGTCGGCAGCGGCGCTTTGCAGCTCATCGGTGCATGTCCTGGGGCGGGGGGCACGCTCTCATTGGCGAGCGATTTCCACGCCCTGGGCCTCCAGCAAGCGTCTCGTCTGTCCCAAGATGAGCGACTCCAGCGTGTCGTGCATCTCGCCGGCTATCTCGCGGATGACCTCTGCGCGGCGCAGGGCCGATAGTCCGGTCGTGGCGCTGATCGCGATTTCGATCATTTGGGCCGTTACCTCGATCGCACCATCTCGCGGCGATTTGCCGTCGTGTGGTGCGCCCAAGAGTGCTTCGCGTAGCCGGGAAATGGTTGTCATCAGAACGCCCCCTTGTAGACCGATTCATTGGTCGTGGCGATCGTGCCGTTGGACAGTACGGTCGAGGTCGTGCCGGTGTTCGTCGTCGGGTTGCCGATGGCGATGTCATACGCCTGCAGGCTCGCCGAGGCGATGAAGCTGCCGACGATGCGGCGCCCATAGAGCACAGGCACCGGTGATCCCTGCTGCGTGGTGTTCGCGGGCGCGAGGTCGTAGCTGTTGCTGTAGGTCGCCTGCGCCGGAGGCTTGGCCAGTGCCTGCGCGATGCCCGTCATCACCATCGTCATTCCCATCGACAAGGCCATTCCGCCGACAGCCGACGCCTCTCCGGCGGTCAATCCTGCGGCCGTCAAGCCGCCCGAATAGAACGACGCCACGATCAGCACCGCGCCAAGGATGACTTCGCCGAGGCCGTGCCCGGCGCCGGCGACCACTGGCACGAACTTGATCTCGCGCGCGGGCAGTTGCAGCTCGAGGTGGTCGCACATCGGCGCGTTGTCCAGGATGACGCGGTAGCCGTGGCGATGCGCGACAAGTGCCTGTTGAAAGCCCCTGTGCAGCGCAGACAGCGCGCGCACCGCGTCGCGCGCGTCGGCGACGTCCAGGTGGTGCACTTTGCCGAAGCGTTGGCCCAGGTGGCCATAGAGCTTGACGGTTTTCAGCATGAATAGTTCCTTTCGGGTGGAATGAGCGCGCCAATTCCGCGATCCTTCAGCGCCAGCACGCCGGCGACCTGCAGCGTGCCGAGCAGGTTGTCGACGTACTTCTCACAGAGGATGGCGCGCCGCTCGGGCCCCGTGGCTGCCTCGTCGAGCAACGCGACGGTCGCATCGACAAGCGCAGTACGCAGCGGGTGCGACTGGCCGCCGGGAGTGCGGCTCATCGGCGCCACCCTCGATGCATGCGCGGGTTGTTGGAGGCGCCACGCCTTGCGATCTCGGCATTGCGCAGCGCGGCGGCCGAGTGCTTGGCGTGCCACCACTCGTAGCGCGCGCACCAGGCACGCCACGCGCGGCGCAGCACGCTGGAGAGCGCCTTCATGGCCGGGCCCCCGCCAGCAGGCCGCCGGGCCGCATCTCCTGAAGCATGATCTGGCGGACATGCTCGCCGATCATCATCCCCAGGTTGGTCTGCGCCTGCGTGGCGTTGCCGCTGACACCGGTCAGGCCGTTGCCCGGCGTCAACTATCGTGAGCGGTCGACGTCAACTATCTTGAGCGGTGCGGTCGGGGGTTGATCATGGTTGCTTGGGTTCGCTGCGATGCCGGCGAGCCGGCAT
>JAJZUN010000495.1 GCA_021848555.1 Pseudomonadota bacterium
CGCCCTATTTCCGCCGAACGCGCAGCGCGCCAGACGCCGGAATATGCGCGCCTTGCGGCCGCAGGGCGCCGCGCCTGAAGCGTCAATCGAGACGGCTGCGCGCGATGATCTCTTCGCAGCGGGCGCTCCCGGGCAAGGTGCCGAAGGCATGCCCCCAGTCGCCCTGCACGCGCGAACTGAAAAACGCGTCGGCTGCGGCAGGCGCGGCGTGCTGCGCCATCAGGCTCGCCTGCAGCGCGAGCGCAGACGCCTCGGCGATGCGGCGCGCGCGCTGCTCGATGCCATCGGTGTCGGCGAGCTGGGTCTCGATGGCGTCGACGAACAGCGCCAGATGCCGGTCGCCGCCGGCGCCCGCGCGAATCTCGGACAACAGTACTGCGACCGAATCGGGTTGCTTCTGCATCGAGCGCAGCACGTCTAAGCAGGCGACATTGCCGCTGCCTTCCCAGATGCTGTTGACGGGCGCCTCGCGGTAGAAGCGCGCCAGCGGCGCTTCCTCGACGTAGCCGTTGCCGCCCAGGCATTCCATCGCCTCGAACATGAACGCGGGGCTGCGTTTGGCAAGCCAGTACTTCGCCATCGGCGTGAGGATGCGCGCGAGCAGCCGTTCCTGCGGGTCGTGCGCGGAGCGGTCCAGCGCGCGCGCCAGGCGCAGCGCGAGCAGCGTCGCGGCTTCGGTTTCCAGTGCGAGATCGGCGAGCACGTTCTGCATCAGCGGTTGCTCTACCAGCCGTTTGCCGAACGCGCGGCGGTGCTCGCAATGATGCAGCGCCTGGTTGAGCGCACCGCGCATCATGCCGGCCGAGGCGACGACGATATCGAAGCGCGTCAGGTGCGCCATTTCGATCAGCGTAGCGATGCCGCGTCCTTCCGCGCCGACCCTGCGCGCCCAGGCGTCGCGGTACTCGATCTCGCTCGAAGCGTTGGAGCGGTTGCCGCATTTGTCTTTGAGCCGCTGGATGTGGATGCCGTTGCGCGTGCCGTCGGGGAGCGAGCGCGGCACGAAAAAGCAAGTCACGCCGGCGCCGGTGCGCGCCAGCGTGAGAAAGCCGTCGCTCATCGGCGCCGAGCAGAACCACTTGTGGCCCTCGAGCACGTAGGCGCCGTCGCCCAGTTCGGTGGCGCTGGTCTGGTTCGCGCGCAGATCCGAGCCGCCCTGCTTTTCAGTCATAGCCATGCCCACGGTCGCGGCACGCTTTTGCGACAGGTGCACAGGGCTGGGATCGTAGGCGTCGGCGAGCAGCTTGGGCTCCCATTCCGCAGCCAACTGCGCGTCGTTGCGCAATACCTGTACCGCGGCAAAGCTCATGGTGACCGGGCAGGACGTGCCGTTCTCGGCCTGATTCCACAAATAGTTGAGCGCGGCGCGCGCGACGAAGGCGCCGTCGCGCCGCGCTTTCCAGGCGAGCGAATGCAGACCGGCGCCGAAAGCGAGCGCCATCAGCTCGTGATAGGCCGGATGGTAGTCAACGGCGTCGCTGCGTTCGCCGAAACGGTCGTGCGTGCGCAGCTGCGGCAGATTGCGGTTCGCCTGGTCGGCGAGCAGCTGCAAGCGCTCGCTGCCCACCAATTCGCCCAACTGGTGGGCGCGCTCGCCGATCCAAGCGCCGCCTTCGCGCTCGACCGCCGCGCGCAGTATCTGGTCCTGCGCCCAGGCATTGTAGCCGGCGAGCAGGGGCGGCTGGTTGTGCGCCCGCTCCAAGGATGCGGCGGCAGGATCGTTCATGGCTGGGTCCCGGTGGTAACGTATTCAAAGTCTACAGCCAAGAGCGGGGAAATGCAGCCGAACGGGAGCAAAATAGTCTAAAATCGCGCCCTGCTAATAACGCGACCCGCGAGATCAATGGTTACCAAGAAGAGCAAGCCGAAGCGCCGATTCGTCGTGCGCAATTCCGGCATACACGGCAAAGGCGTATTCGCCACAACCCGCATTCCGGCCCATACCCGTCTGATCGAATACAAAGGCGAACGTCTGACCGAAGCGCAGGTGGACAAGCGCTACGCGCATGACGACAATCCGCACACGTTTCTGTTTGCGCTCGATGACGGCATGGTCATCGATGCGACCAACGGCGGCAACAGCGCCCGCTGGATCAACCACAGCTGCGCGCCCAATTGCGAGGCCGTGGACGATGGCGATCGTATTTACATCGAGACGCTGCGTGCGATCCGCCCGGGCGAAGAACTCAGCTACAACTATCGCATCGAGCTCGAGGAAAGGCACACGCCCGAACTCAAGCGGCTGTACCAGTGTCGTTGCGGCGCGCGCCGCTGCAAGGGCACCATTCTTCAGCCGAAGAAGAAAAAATAAATCTGCCCCGCGTTGGGGCGCTTTGCCGCAGGTTTGCCTGGATCGGAGGCGATTTCAGTAATGCTGAAATCGCCTCTGCGTTCGTCACCGGCGCTGGTTCAGAATCTGTTGCAGCGTTGCCTGGGCCGCGGGCAGGCTGGCCCCCCCCAGGCTCACCGCCTTGCGCGCCGCTGCCAGCGCCGCATCGAACTTGCCCTGGTCCGCCAGGGTCTGCGCGAGGTTGTTGAATGCGGCCGCCGCGAGGGGATGGGCCGCGGCGGCTCGGCGAAATGCCGCTTCGGCCTGGGTCAGATCGCCCACGGCGTAAGCGCTGTTGCCCAAGCCCATCAAACCGACGAGGTCGGCCGGCCAGCGCTGCAGCAAGGCCGAATAAGCCAGGCGGGCTTCGGCGATGTGGCCGCTTTGCTCCAGCGCAGCCGCTGCCGCAGCTGACTTCGCCTCCTGCGCGCTCGCCGGCAGGCGCCCTGGCGGGAGCGCGACCATGGACCAGCGGCCGCCGTCTTTCCACAGGAACTCGAACAGTCCCAACGACATCGGGCGGCGTGCTCTTGTGCCCGAATGCAGCAGGATCTGATTCTGCTGCAGGTCGTAGCCCATGACGACGGCGTAGTGCCAGTAGGGATGGAACGCCCACAGGCCAAGGTTTTGCAGCACGATCACCGGGTTGCCCGCGGCCACTTCGGCGAGCACGTCCTTCAGTTCCGGAGCGAGTTCGTAGGCGAGGAGCCCGTGGCGTCTTGCGGCGGCGAGCATTTCCACCTGCAGGCTGCCCTTGCGCCCCGGGATATAGACGTCATCGGTAAGCGCGTCGGGGGTCACGGCGACACCGGCCGGATTCAGGGCCATCGCCAGCGCGGCGGGTCCGCACTGGTACTCTTCCTGCGCGAAGAACGGCACTGCGTCCAGTTCAGCGCGCGGCGGAAGGTCTGCGCTGCTCTGGTGCAGCGCCGCGGACTGCGGCAGGCTGACGCAGCCCGCGAGCAGGCAGCCCATAAGCACAAAGCCCGCGATAACGCGGGCTTTGCTGGAAACCCGGCGTGGCGACGCCGTCACTTGACCCAATAATACCAGATCAGACCGATCACGATCAGAGCCGCGGCCGCGGCCCAGCCGCTGAATCCGCCCGCAGGCAGGCTGTCGATCCGGCCGGCGATGTTTGCCACTTCGGTGTCGGTCATGGCGCTGACGCGCGCCTGCGCCGCGGCCGGGCTGATGCCCAGGTTTTGCAGCTGATCGCGCACCTCGGTACGC
>JAJZUN010000496.1 GCA_021848555.1 Pseudomonadota bacterium
GAGCAGCAGCGGCGGTTCTTCGACCACGGCGAAGTCGCGATGCGCCCTCTGGTGCTGCGCGAGATCGCCGAGACCCTGGGCCTGCACGAATCCACGGTGTCCCGCGTCACCACGCAGAAATTCATGGCCACGCCGCGCGGGATTTTTGAGCTGAAATATTTTTTCGGCAGCCATGTAGCCACCGAAACAGGCGGCGCCTGTTCGGCCACGGCGATCCGTGCGCTGCTGAAACAACTGGTCCAGGCCGAGGACGGCAAGAAACCGCTGTCCGACAGCAAGATTGCGCAGATCCTCGGCGAGCAGGGCATTGTGGTGGCGCGCCGCACCATCGCCAAGTACAGGGAATCGCTGAACATTCCCCCGGTCAGCCTTCGCAAGTCGCTGTAATTCTAGAAGGAGTCGAAGATGAACGTCCAGGTCAGTGGTCATCACATCGAAGTCACCCAGCCCATCCGCGATTACGTACTGTCCAAGCTTGAACGGGTACAGCGCCATTTCGACCAGGTCATAGAAATCAACGTCGTCCTGTCGGTGCAAAAACTGCGACAAAAGGCGGAAATCAGCGTCCACATGCCGGGCAAGGACATCCATGTCGAAAGCGACGACGCGGACATGTACGCGGCCATCGACCTGATGATGGACAAGCTGGACCGCCAGATTATCAAGCACAAGCAAAAGGCCTACGCCCACCCCCACGACGCCATCAAACGCAAGGCGGAGGAGGAGTAACCCCAGCATAGAAATTGCGGTAGAATGGCGCGCCTTCCGGCATAGCCCGCCCGATCCAGGCGCGCCGGAATCCCGCCGCCCACTTCTCTTGCGCTATGAATCTCATCTCAAAACTATTGCCGCCCTCGAACATCGTTCTCGACCTCGATGTCAGTAGCAAGAAGCGCATGTTCGAGCAGGCCGGCCTTGTTTTCGAAAACAACCAGGGACTCGCGCGCAGCCTGGTGTTCGACAGCCTGTTCGCGCGCGAGCGCCTGGGGTCGACCGGCCTGGGTCAGGGCGTGGCCATCCCGCACGGCCGGATCAAGGGTTTGCGCGAAGCGGTGGCGGCGTTCGTGCGCCTGGGCACCCCGGTACCCTTTGACTCTCCCGACGGCAAACCGGTCAAACTGTTGTTCGTGCTGCTGGTACCGGAACAGGCAACCGAGCAGCATCTGCAAATCCTGTCGGAGCTGGCGCAAATGTTTTCCGATCCCGACTTGCGCGAGCGATTGATCCAGACCCAGGACGCCGGCGACCTGCATCAGCTCATCAGCAATTGGCAACCCGATGTTACAGACCAGCATCGCGCGGCTGTATGAAGACAATGCCGCCCGGCTGGGCTTAGGCTGGGTTACCGGCCGCGGCGGCGAAACGCTGCCGGTGCGCCGCGACAGCGCCGATACCGCCGCGCTGGTCGGCCATCTGAACCTGATCCACCCCAACCGCATCCAGGTGCTGGGACGGCGCGAACTGGCCTATATCGACGGCTATAGCGGCGAGGCCAACGGCCAGGTCATCGCCAACCTGTTTGCGGCAGAACCGGCCGCCATCATCCTCGCCGACCAGCTCACCGGGCCGGAGCCCCTGCTGCGCACCGCGGAAGCGAAGAACGTGCCGGTGCTGGCGACCGCTTCTTCCGCCGACGCCGTCATCGATACCCTGCGCCGCTATCTCGCCAAGATCCTGGCCGATTCGACCTCCAGGCACGGCGTGTTCATGGACGTGCTCGGCCTGGGCGTGCTGATCACGGGCGAATCGGGCGTGGGCAAGAGCGAGCTCGCGCTGGAGCTGATCAGCCGCGGCCACGGCCTCGTCGCCGACGACGTGGTCGAGATTTCGCGCATCGCCGCCAAGACCCTGGAAGGGCGCTGCCCCCCGCTGCTGAAGGATTTCCTCGAGGTGCGCGGCCTGGGTGTGCTCAATATCCGGGTTATTTTCGGCGAGACCGCGGTGCGGCCGAAAATGAACCTCAAGCTGATCGTGCACCTGGAGAAGCCGGGCCAGGCCGGCGCCGCACCGACCGATCGCCTGCCTCTGCACGAGCTCACCGAGGAGATCCTCGGCCTGCCCATCCGCGAGGTCGTCATTCCGGTGGCCGCGGGGCGCAATCTGGCGGTGTTGCTGGAGGCCGCGGTGCGCAATTACATCCTGCAGCTGCGCGGCTACGACAGCACGCAGGAATTCATCTCCCGCCAGCAGGGCGAACTGAAGCACGGGGTCAACTGATTTCGCGCATCGGCGTTATAGGGCTGGCAGTGCCTTTGTCGATAACCCAATCCGGAGGGCAACCATGAACCAACTGTTGGCAGCACTAATGGCAGGTCTGTTCTGCATATCCGTGGCGCAGGCCCAGGACAAGAAACCGGCGGAAAAATCGGCGCCGCCCGCGGCGGAAAAGAAGATGAGCGCCCAGCAGAGCAAGATGGGCGATTGCAACAAGGAAGCCAAGGAAAAGAAACTCAGCGGCGACGAGCGCAAGAAGTTCATGAGCAGCTGCTTGAAGGGCGGGGACGCGACGCCCGCGGCGGCTTCGGCGGAAAAGCCGAAAGACCAGAAGCAGAGGATGGCTTATTGCAACAAGGAAGCCGGGGCGAAAAAGCTCAAAGGCGACGAGCGCAAGAAATTCATGAGCGAGTGCCTCAAGGGCTAGGCAGCCGTTGATACAAGGGGGCGCACGCCCCCCGTGTTGCAAAGTTATGATTTTGCGCGGACGAGAAACCGTCCGCGCGGATCGTCGATAGCGTACGGATGAGACGCATATCCGTACGCTATCGACGATCTTGGCTAACCCCCGGTGCTGTCCTTGTTTTTATCAATAACCGTGTTTCCTGTGCGGATACGTTTTTCATCCGCACAGAAAACACGGTTGGCGCGCGCAGCGCGCAAAGGCCGGTCGTCGCATGTCGCAGTATTTTTCGACACCGCATACACCCCGCACGTTCGGACTGTTTTTTGTTTTGCCCATCCGGTGATATCCTGCCGTTATGCAACTGGTACTGATCAGCGGTCTTTCCGGCTCGGGCAAGAGCGTCGCCCTGAACGTGCTGGAGGACAGCGGCTACTACTGCGTGGACAACCTTCCGGTCGCCCTGGTGGTGCCCCTGCTTGAATCGCTTTCCGGCTCCGGCCATGAACGCGTCGCCCTGAGTATGGACGCGCGCAGCGGCGCCTCGGTGCGCCAATTGCCGCAGACCGTCGCGGCGCTCAAGCAAAAGGGCATAGACGTAAGGCTGCTGTTCCTGGAAGCCAAGGACGAGACCCTGATCAAGCGGTTTTCCGAAACGCGCCGGCGTCATCCCTTGAGCCAGGGCGGCCTTACCGTGGCCGAAAGCATCGCGCGCGAGCGCGAACTGCTGGGCGACATCGGCGAATTCGGTCATCATGTCGATACCAGCGAACTCTCGCCCAACACCCTGCGCAGCTGGATCAAGAACCTGGTCGAAATCGACCGCTCGCGCCTGACGCTGCTGTTCGAGTCGTTCGGCTTCAAGCAGGGGATACCGCTCGATGCCGATTTCGTGTTCGACGTGCGCTGCCTGCCCAACCCCTATTACGAACCGGGCCTGCGCG
>JAJZUN010000497.1 GCA_021848555.1 Pseudomonadota bacterium
CTGACGGGCAAGGTCTGCGCCGCCTCGCCAAATGCAAGATGGATGGCTTTCGCTTCGATGGCATCCCCACCCCGGGTCGCCGTGGCGTGCGCGTTGTAGTAGCCGATATCCGCAGGTGCCAAACCGGCATCCGCCAGCGCCATGCGCAAAGCTGTTGCTTCTCCCTCTGCTTTCGGAGAGCCAATATGGTAGCCGTCCGATGCAATGCCATACCCGGACAGCCTGGCATAGCACGGGGCACCACGGCGCCGCGCGTGTTCGGCCGATTCGATCACGATGAACGCCGCGCCCTCGCTCATCACAAGGCCCGCCCGATCTGTCGCGAACGGCCGGCAACTGCGCGCCACATCCAGCTTGTCTGGCGCGGCAAGCGCGCGGGTCGCGTCAAAACACCAGAACATAGCAGGCGTAAGCGGCGCTTCAGCGCCGCCGGCAACCGCGACGTCCAGATATCCGTCGCGAACGGCACGCATGGCCTCGCCGATGGCGCTACCGGAGGACGCGCACGCGGTGCTGTAAGTCTGCACCGGCCCCAATATCTGGTGGCGTATTGAGATCTGTGCGGCGCCGGCATTGTGCATCATTGACATCATCGCAAACGGCCGTGCATTCTTGTGCTCGATCAGTATCTGCTCATACCCCGATTGCTCTGTTTCCGCCCCGCCCCTGACCGTGCCATAAAACAAGCCTGCACGTTGCTCGTATCTCGAAAAATCGCCAAGCCCGGCATCGGCTATCGCCTGTCTTGACGCTACGATAGCCATCTGCGGGCAACGGTCGAGAAAAGGCAGTTCGAGTTTGGTGAATTCGCTGGTGAAAGTTCGCGGGACCACACCGCCAGGAAATTTTTTTTGCAGCCACTGCGGTTCGCACAGGCGGATTCCGGAACGCGCGGCGGTCACATGAGAAACCAATTCCGTCAGGTCACAACCTATCGGCGATACCACCCCCATCCCGGTAATCACAACTTCTCGCTTCATCGACATGCCCTTTAGCGATATCCGCCGCGCCTAGGCGGGCGCCGCAAGATTCCTGGAAATGACGGCAGCCACTTCGCCCAGGGTCGGATTCGGCGGAAGCGCCAGATCGCTGAGGCTGACCCCCAGCTCGGCTTCCAGGTCGAGCATGATTTCCAGGATATGCATGGAGTCGGCCCCGAGATCGCGCAGGTGCGCATCCGCTGCAAGCTGGCTGGGTTCGAGACCGAAACGCTCGACCAAGCTGGCCCGGATTTTGTTGAGAATATCGTTGTCGTCCATGATTAGCTTTCTCGGTTTCGGAAAAATTGGAAGCGTCCGGTCGCGCCGGCGTTTACTACTTATTTTGTCTTGTCACTGTGACATATTTCTCATTTTGGCATAACAATTTTTTTCTGGCCATTCGCCGGCAAGAAACGGGAAGCGCAGGAAATGTACGGCAGCCGGAAAGGCTGTGTCGCGGGAAATTGAAATGCGCGCCGGACGACAGCGGTCGGCGCGTCCGGCGCGATACTTGACTAACTTGCTGGTATTTGAGGGGGCTGCCCCGCCGTGCATTGTTACCAACGCTCAGACAAACTGTACCGAGATGGCGCCCAGCGGTCCGAAGTCGGCGCGCAGGGTGTCGCCCTTCGCCACCCACACCGGTCGGGTAAAGGATCCGGCCAGCACCACATGTCCGGGCTCGAGCGTGGTGCCGAACGTGCCCATCTTGTTGGCGAGCCAGGCGATGCCCATCGCCGGATGGCCCAGCACGCCGGCGGCCACGCCGGTTTCCTCGATCTCCGAGTTGCGGCACAGCAGGCCGCTGACCCAGCGCAGGTCCACATCCATCGGCCCCACCGGGCGCCCTCCCATGACGATTCCGGCGGCGGCGCCGTTGTCCGACACGGTGTCGAAGATCTTGCGCGGATTCTGCACCCGCGCGTCGATGATCTCGATCGCCGGGACCACGTACTCGGTCGCGCGCAGCACGTCCACCAATTCGACCCCCGGGCCCTTCAGCGGTTTGCCGAGCACGAACGCGAGTTCGATTTCGACGCGCGGCACGATGAAACGCTCGAACGGAACCTTGGCGCCGTCGGCGATGAACATATAGTCCATCAGATGGCCGTAGTCGGGTTCGTCGATCTGGGACGACTGCTGCATCGCCTTTGAGGTGAGGCCGACCTTGTGGCCGCGCACCCTGTGGCCGGCGGCGACTTTGAGCCTGGTCACCTCTCTCTGGATGGCGTACGCGTCCTCGATGGTGATGCCGGGGAAGGTCTTGGACAACTGCAGCGCGGGCTTGCGTTCGGCTTCGGCGGTGAGCAGGATTTTCGCTGCCTTGCTGCGTTCGGCTTTGGAAAGCATGGTTTGTGGTTCCTCCGGTTAGCAGGTCAGCGTCCCGACCCTGTCAATAACGCGCGCGGCGCCGGCAAAGGCGAAACCCGGCCAACGCCCGATTCGGGGCTGGTATCATATCGAAAAGGTTGGAGTCCCGGATTGTTTCTGCGCCAAAGCAGCGTCCGCCATACAGCAAACCCCGCTATCGGCCCTCAGGAGAAACCATGATTTTCGATCTGCGCATCTATACCTTCAAGCCCGGCATGCAAAACGCCTGGCTCGCGATGTACGAAAAACACGCCTACCCCATCCAGCTGCGCTATCTGGGCAAGCCGGTGGTATTCACCACCACCGAAGTCGGGCCGCTCAACCAGGTGGTCCATCTCTGGGCCTACGCCGACCAGGCCGAGCGCGAGAAGAAACGCAACGAGATGCAGCAGGATCCGCAGTGGCAGGCCTATATCAAGATGAACAACGAAGCGGGCTATATGGAGCACATGGAAAACCGCATACTGCGCTCCACGCCGTTCTCTCCGTTGTAAGCGCCGGGCGCGGCTGGGCGCCCGGCGGTTTTCCATTCAGTTGCACCGTTCAATTTTCCATCATTGGAGTCCTTGCATGCCTAATATCGGTTTTCGCATCCTGCCCATGCCGGCGCGTCCGGCCAGGAAACTCGTCAAAGCGCTCGCGGCAATGGTGACCGCGCACCTTTCGGACAACATGAACCGCCTGGTCGCCGGCGGCGCAGCATTGCGCCCGATGCACAAAGGCGGAAAACTTTGCGGTCCGGCGCTGACGGTCAAGGTCGCGCCCGGTGACAACCTGATGGTGCACAAGGCCATAGACATCGCGGCGCCGGGCGATGTCATCGTGGTCGACGCCGGCGGGGTCGTCACAACCGCCATCATCGGCGACATCATGACCAGTCTCGCCGAGAAGCGCGGACTGGCCGGGATGGTCATCTATGGCGCGATTCGCGACGCGGCCGAGATCCGCTCCCGGCGTTTCCCGGTCTACGCCTGCGGCATCACGCACCGCGGTCCGTATAAGAACGGCCCGGGCGAGATCAACGCGCCGGTCGCGCTGGACGGGATGGTGGTGCACCCCGGCGACATTATCGTCGGCGACGGCGACGGCATCGTCGCGGTGCCGCAGGCGCACGCCGCGGAAGTCCTGGCGCTGGCGCAAGCGCAACTCGCCAAGGAAACGGCGACCCTCAAAGCCGTCGCCGGCGGCAAAGTCGACAGCCGCTGGGT
>JAJZUN010000498.1 GCA_021848555.1 Pseudomonadota bacterium
CTATGCCGGCGCTGGCGATTCCGGCGGCAAGGCCGCGCCGGCGCGTGAACCAGGGTTGCACGCAGGCGATGCAGGGCGTGTAGACCAGGGCGATGCCCACGCCGATGCCGACGCCGTAGCTCAGGTACACGGCGATCATGGAATGCGCCATGCTGGTGGCGAACAGGCCGCCGGCGATGCACAGCATCCCGACGCAACATACCAGGCGCGGGCCCAGGCGGTCGGCCAGCATGCCGCCGCCCACGCCCAGCACGAAGTAGATCAGCCCGGACAGGCCGAACACCAGCGACACGTCCGCGCGCTGCGCTGCAAACTCGGCGGCAAAGGACTCGAACAAGGCCGCGAATGAATAGGCCACGCCGAAGATGACCGCCAGGCTGGAGAAGGCGGCCCAGACGACGACCCAGGCGTAACGCGGCTCATTCATGTGCCGGGCAGTCTAACAGGCGGCCGCGAGGCCGGTCGATGTTCGATACGGTGCGATGACAGCGCGCGGCCGGGCACGGAGAGGGCTGGTTCGCGGCGTCTTCAGTTCTGCCCAAGCACCGCCAGCATCGCCTGGACATCGACGATCTTGTCGCGCGGGGCGCCGCGCCGCGCCCCGCGCGCGACCTCCACGTCGTCGAGCTGCTTCCAGTCGTCGAACGAGACCAGTTGCACGCCGCGTGCACGCAGCAGGGCGTCGATCGCATCGCGCTCGGGCAGCGCGCGCGCCGCGATGCCGGCGCCATCCGCGATCAGGTGGCCGACCACATGCGCCGAGGCGCGCTTGTGCTCGCCTATCAGTCCCTGGGGTCCGCTGCGCGCCCAACCGACCACGTATTCGTTCGGTATCACGGCGCGACTGGCCGGGTCGACAACCCGCCCATCTTCGTTGGCGATGATCCGCGCCTTCTCGTCGTAGGGGACGCCGGCGATGCGCTCGGCGGCATAGCCGATCGCGGGCAACACCATGCCGGCCTCGATCACTTCGGTTTCGCCGGTGCCGCGCGCGGCGAAGCTGCCGTCGGGCCTCGCCTCCAGACGGTTCTTTTCCAGCACCAGGGCGGCGACCCCGCCCGCGGCGTCGGCGATGATTTCGGTCGGAGATCGCAGAAAGCGCAGATGCAGCTTTTTCGCATCCGCGCGCGGCGATCGCGCGGCGAAGGAGCGGAGTATCTTCAGATTGCGCGCGGTTTCCGCATTGCCGGCGGAGTCCGCATCGGCGCAGCCGGCGAGTTCGTCCGGCGCGACGACCGGGTCCGCCGTCCCCAGCGTGCCCAGTTCCTTGAGTTCGGCCGAAGAAAACGCGGCCTGCTCCGGCCCCCGCCGGCCGAGCAGGAAGACCTCGCGCACCCGGCTGTGGCACAAAGCGTCCAGCGCGTGTGCGGCAATGTCCGTTTGTTTGAGTTCGGCAGGAGTGCGCAGCAAAATCCGGGCGACGTCGACCGCCACGTTGCCGTTGCCCACCACCGCGACGCGTTCCACCGACAGATCGATTTTCGCGTTGCGGTAGTCGGGATGTCCGTTGTACCAGCCGACGAACACCGTCGCCGGCGTGCAGCGCGCGATGCCTTCGCCCGGAATGCCGAGCCGGCGGTCGGCTTCGTTGCCGGTGGCGTAGATGATCTGATGATAGTGGCGGCGCAACTCGTCCACCGTCACGTCGCGGCCGAGCTGCACATTTCCGATGAACCTGAACGTGGGCCGCGCCGCGGTGCTCGCGAACACGCGGATGACGGTCTTGATCTTCTGGTGGTCTGGCGCGACGCCGCCGCGCACCAGGCCGTAGGGAGTGGGCAGCCGGTCGAACAGGTCGACATCGACAGCCGCGTCGGTGCGCTTTAGCAGTGCTTCTGCGGCATAAAATCCGGCGGGTCCGGAACCGATGATTGCGATACGCATGAACATCCGCCGTGTTTGAAAACCGGGATTTTACTCTTTCGAGCGCGGTTATTGAATGCTGCGAGCGCGCCGCCTGCGCCCGAAGGCCGAATGTTCGCGATGTCCTCGGCGTCGCCTGGCGGAATTCGCCTGCTCTGAAACGCCAGATGTTTCTGTACGTATAATAGTCAGTCCGGGAAACGAATTTCAACAGCCTGTTAGGAGTTCTCATGTCCTGTTGCCACAACTATTACATCGCCACCGAAGGCGGTGAAAGCGTTTTTTCCGTCGACATCTCCAGCATCACCTTCGGCCACGGGGTGCTCAAGGAGGCCGGCGAACACGCGAAAGCCCTGGGCATGAACCGCGTCGCGCTGTTTACCGACAAGACGCTGGCCAGCCTGCCGTACGTGGCCCAGGTGCGCGACGCGCTCAAGGCGGCGGGCATGGACGTGGTGATTTACGACGCGGTCAAGGTCGAGCCGACCGACCAATCGTTTCTGGCTGCAGCCCGATTCGCCGCCGAAGGCAGGTTCGACGGCTACGTGTCGGTGGGGGGCGGTTCGGTCATCGACACCTGCAAAGCGGCCAATCTGTACGCGACCTGGCCGGCCGACTTCCTCGATTACGTCAACGCGCCCATAGGCGCGGGCAAACCGGTGCCCGGCCCGTTGAAGCCGCACATCGCCTGCCCGACCACCTGCGGTACCGGATCGGAATGCACCGGCATCGCCATCTTCGACCTGCTGGCGATGCAGGTGAAGACCGGTATCGCGTCCAAGCGCTTGAAGCCGTCGATGGCGCTGATCGACCCGGCCGCGACCTACACGCTGCCGAAGAACGTGGTCGCCGCGAGCGGCTTCGACGTGCTGTCGCACGCGCTCGAGTCCTATACCGCGAAGCCCTACACACGGCGCACGGCGCCGGGCAAACCTTCGCTGCGGCCGATGAGCCAGGGCGCCAACCCCTGGAGCGACATCGGCTGCGAGGCGGCGCTGAAACGCCTGGGTTTGTACCTCGAACGCGCTGTGAACGACGCCAGCGACCACGAGGCGCGCGATCAGATGATGTACGCCGCCACGCTCGCCGGGATCGCTTTCGGCAACTCGGGCGTGCACGTGCCCCACGGCATGGCCTATTCGGTTGCGGGTCTGGTGCGCGACTTCCGGCCCGAGGGCTACCCGCAGCACGAGCCGATGGTGCCGCACGGCATGAGCGTGATCGTCAACGCGCCCTCGGTGTTCCGCTTCACCGCGTGCGCCTGCCCCGAGCGCCACATCCACGGCGCGGCCTGCCTCGGCGCCGACGTCAAGGACGCCACCAACGAGGACGCGGCCGAAATCGTCGCCAAGCAGCTGATCAAAATGATGCAAGCCACCGGCATTCCCAACGGCGTGGGCGGCGTGGGCTACCTCGATGCCGATGTCCCGGCTCTGACCAAAGGCGCGTGGGCGCAGCAACGCCTGATGACCAACGCGCCGCGCGACGTCAGCGAAAACGATCTGGCCGGGCTTTACCGCGGCGCGATGCGTTATTGGTAATCGGCGCAAGGCCGCGACGGCACGGATCGTGCGTCTCATCGAGCCTCTGCTGCGCTTATTGATATTGCCGCTGGTGGCGATCGCCGGCATCCCGGTGCAAGCGGCGCCTGCGCCGGCCGCTATCCGCGTCGTTCTCGACGACAACTATCCG
>JAJZUN010000499.1 GCA_021848555.1 Pseudomonadota bacterium
TCTGCAGCGCCTGGTCCCAGGGCACGTCTTTCAGGCGCAGGGTCAGGCTGCCGCCGACCGCGTCGCTGGTGATGATGTTGAGGTCGGTGAAGTCGGCGATCACGTTGAGCACGCTGCGCACTTCGACGTTCTGAAAGTTGAGCGACAATTTCTCGCCGCTGAAACCGACTTTGCTGCCCTGGGCCAATTTGTTGGGGTCGGGAACGATCTGCTTCACCTCGACCACGAACTGCGTGTCGGTCTGGTAAGCGCTATGCTCCCACAGCCCTTTGGGCGTGATCACCATGCGCACGTTGTCGCCCTGTCCAAACGTATTGATCGCCTGGACCGGGGTGCCGAAATCGGTCACATCCAGGCGGCGGCGCAGCTTGTCCGGCAGCGATGTCTTGAAGAAGTCGATCACCAGATTCTGTCCCTGCGCCCGAATGTCTATCCCGGTCGAACTGTCCGAAAGATCGACTACGATGCGGCCCTCGCCGGCCTTGCCGCGGCGGAAATCGATATCGCGCACCGTGTGCGTATCGAGCTGTTTGGCTTCGACGAAATGGGTGACCGCGGCGCCGCCGCTGGCGCTCGCGACCGTTGCTCCGGCGAGGACCACGATCAGGTTCTTGCCGTCGATCTGGGTGTCATAGCTGACCAGCTGGCGCAGGTTCAGCACCATGCGGGTGCGTTCCCCCGCCTGCACCATGTTCATGCTCAGCAGCTCGCCTTCGCCGATGCGCTGGCTGCTTCTGCCGAGGCCGTTTACGGTGTTGGGCAGATCAAACGCTATGCGTGCCGGGTTGGCTACGGTAAAGCTGCCGGGCGGCGATTTGAGCGCCTCCTTCAGCGTCAGCTTGACGATGACTTTGCCGTTTTGCTGCGACACATTGAAGGTCTCGACGCTGTTCGGCGGCGTCTGCGCCAGCGCCAATGCCGCCCAAAGGAATGCGGTCAAAAAACCGGATACGCCTAGAAATTTAGCCATAGAGATCCTCACCTTCCTTTTGCCGCTTCCGCTTCGGCCATCTGCAGCGCGATCTTGCGCTCAGTCCAGTCGCCAGACGCATCCTGCACCAACTCTTTGAGGTTGACCTGGCTGTCGGTAATCCCGGTAATGATGCCGAAATTCTGCCCCAGGTAATTGCCCACCTTCACCCGGTACACACTGTTGTCGGCGCGCACCAACGCATAGTTGACGCCGCTCTGCGAGATCGTTCCGACCATCTTCAGCGATTCCAGCGGATACGCCTCCAGCGGCTCTTTCGGCCGGTTGATGTTCGGCGCATTGGCTCCGCCCTTGTTTTTCGCAGGCCCACCGGTTGCAAGCTCGATCTTGGTGGCGCCAAACGGGTCGGGCAATTCAAACGCCTGGTAGGGCACCGGCTCGTAGGGTTTCACCACCGGCAGCGGGGGAATGCGGCCACGCAGGTCCTTGGTGATATTTTTCAGTTCTTCCTTCAAATCCTGATGCTCGTCGCCGCCGCAAGCGGCGAGCAACAGCACGGTCACTATGATGGCTAGGTTTCTCATTTCTTGGCTGGAACCGGTTTCTTGGCCGCCTTTTTCTGCTTTGCCAGCTCTTCTTCATCCAGATAGCGGAAGGTCTTGGCGCTGGTGTCCATGGCAAGCAGGCCTTCCTTGCCCACCGGGGCGATGGAGATATCGTTGAGCGTGACAATGCGCGACAGCTGCGCAATGTCGCTGGCAAACTGTCCCATGTCATGGTAGCTGCCCGTGACCCGGACAGCGACCGGAAGCTCGGCGTAAAAGTCCTTCACCGTTTCCTGCGCCGCCGGCCGGAACAGCTCGAACAGCAGCCCCCGGCCCAGACCCGCCTGGTTGATATCCACCAGCAGTGCATCCATCTGCGACCGGTTGGGCAGTTGTTTTAGCAACGCACCGAAAGAGGTGTCGATCTCGCGCAGTTGCTGACGGTATAAATCCAGGTTGACCGCCAGTTGTTTCTTGCTCTTGTAGTCGTCTTTGAGCTTGGTTTCCTGCTCGGCGCCGGCGGCGAGTTCGTCTACCTGTCCCTGCCAGTCAGCCACATAGCCGGCCGCGACCAGAGCCACCAGGGTCGCAAGCAGGGCGAGCAGCTTGGGCAGGGCGGGCCAGGTCCCCGGATCCTTGGGGTTGAGATACTTGAATTGGTCGAGCAGCTTGTTCATCGGCCACCCCTACTTTTTCGCGCCAGCGGCAGCGGGCGGCGGCGCCTTGACCGGGCCACCCTTGGCGGCGTCGGCTTCAGGCTGCTGCCTCTTGATGCCGACGTTCATGACAAATTCGGACAGGCGTTTGCTGTTGACGTTGGCCACCTTGATCTCGACCAGACCCGGATTCTCCAGATAGGGCGATGCCTCCAGGTTGCGCATCAAGGTCGATACCCGGGCGTTGGATTGCGCGTACCCCGTCAGATTGACCTTGTAGCCGGTCTGCTTGATCGACTTCAGGTACACGCCGTCCGGGGTTTGCCGCACCAGCTGCTCGAGCAGACGCACCGTCTGGGCACGATCGGCCTGCAGCGTCTCGATCACCTGCTTGCGCGATAGCAGCGCCTGGATCTCTTCCTTCAGCTTCTTGATTTCCTCGATTTCCTTGTCGAGCTTGGCGTTCTCGTCCTTGAGGAAGCGGTTGCGTTCCGTCTGGGTCGAAATGCGCGCGGCATAATAGCCGTGCACCAGCAGTACGATGGACGCGGCCAGGCCGGCGACCATCCCCATCAGGATGAAAAACTGCAGATTGTGTGCCTTGCGGCGCGCTTCGCGCCAGGGCAGCAGGTTGATGCGGATCATGGATCGAACCTCCGCATTGCCAGGCCGCACGCGACCATCAGCGAGGGCGCGTCGACCAGCAGTTTCTTCGGCTGGATGCGCGGCGACACCTGCATGCTCGCAAACGGATTGGCGACCCGGGTGTTGACCTGGGAGCGCGAACCGACGATGTCCTCCAGACCGGGTATCACCGCCGAGCCGCCGGTGAGCAGAATGTGCTCGATGCTGGTGTACTGGGTGGAGGTGAAAAAGAACTGCATGGCTCGCTGCACTTCGAGCGCCAGATTTTCCAGGAACGGGCGCAGGATTTCGGTTTCGTAGGAGTCGGGCAGGCCGCCGCTGCGCTTCGCATTCTCGGCTTCCTCCTGGCTCATGCCATATTGGCGCATGATGTCTTGGGTGAGCTGGCCGCCGCCGAAGGCCTGCTCGCGTGTGTATACAGTCTGATCATTTCGCAGCACAGTGACGTTCATCACGTTGGCGCCGATGTCGACCAAGGCGATGTTCTGTTCTTTGCCGTCGTCGGGGAACTGTTTCTTGATCAGATCGAATGCGGACTGAACGGCATAGGATTCCACGTCCATGACCAGGGACTTCAGGCCGGCGGCCTCGGCTACCGCAACGCGGTCCTCCACTTTTTCCTTGCGCGAAGCGGCAATCAGCACCTCCGCCTCCTCGGCATTGGAGGGCGCCGGGCCGATCACCTGATAGTCGAGGTTGACTTCTTCGAGCGCGAAGGGAATGTACTGGTTGGCCTCGGTCTCGACCTGGACGCCCAGTTCGTCGTCGCGCA
>JAJZUN010000500.1 GCA_021848555.1 Pseudomonadota bacterium
CCGGCGGGGACCATCTCGAGTTCGGCGCGCCCGGGACCATACGCGCGCGCTCGCTGAACGTGTTCGACCGCACTTTCGCCGTGACCTACGCGCTCGAAGCGGTGGCGGTGCTCATCGGCCTGTTCGGCCTGTCCTCCAGTTTCGGCGCGCTGGTACTCGCGCGCAGCCGCGAATTCGGCATGCTGCGCCACGTCGGCATGACGCGACGCCAGATCGGCGCCATGCTCGCGGCGGAAGGCGCGCTGGTGAGCGCGCTGGGCCTCGCGCTGGGCCTGGCCCTGGGCTGGGTCATCAGCCTGGTGCTGATCCACGTGGTGAACCGGCAGTCGTTCCACTGGAGCATGGAGCTGCATCCGCCCTGGGGTTTGCTCTGCCTGCTCGCCGCGGCGCTGCTGCTGCTGGCGACGCTGACCGCGCTCGCCAGCGGCCGGCGCGCGCTCGGCGTGGATGTGGTGCGCGCAGTGCGGGAGGACTGGTGAACCGCGGCCGGAGCCAGGCGGTGGCGCTGCTGCTGGGGACGCTATCCGCCTGGCTGTGTGCCGCGGCGCTCGCGCAGGGCTATGCGCCGGTGAAGCCGGGCATCGAACTGCAATTCCCGCGCGATCACGGCAGCCACCCGCAATTCCGCACCGAGTGGTGGTATCTCACCGGCTGGCTGAAGAAGGCCGACGGCACCGAGCTCGGTATGCAGATCACGTTTTTTCGCAACCGCCCGCTGCTAGCCGAAACCAATCCGAGCCAATTCGCGCCACGCCAGCTGCTGTTCGCGCACGCGGCGCTGGCCGACGCGAAAACCGGCAAGCTGCTGCACGACCAGCGCGCCGCGCGCGCGGGTTTCGGCCTGGCCGAAGCGAAGGAAGGCGGCACGGATGTATGGATAGACGATTGGTCGCTGCAGCAGACCGATTCGGGCTACCGCGCCAGGATTGCAGCGCGCGACTTCGACTACGCCCTCGAATTCAAGCCTGCCCAGCCGGTGCTGCTGCAAGGCGGGCGCGGCTTGAGCCGCAAGGGCCCGCGGCCCGAGCAGGCAAGCTACTACTACAGCCGGCCGCAGCTCGCCGTGTCCGGCACGATTTCCGTCAAAGGCGAGCAGTTCGCGGTCAGCGGCAGCGCCTGGCTGGACCACGAGTGGTCCAGCGAATACCTGGCCAAGGAGGCCGCGGGCTGGGATTGGGTGGGACTGAATCTCGCCGACGGCGGGGCGCTGATGGCCTTCCGCATGCGCGACAAAGAAGGACGGACCTACTGGGCCGGGGGCGCCCTGCGCAGCGCCGACGGCCGCGCACGCGTGCTCAAGCCGGAAGAGGTGAGCTTCGCGCCTGCGCGCCGCTGGCGCTCGCCGCGCACCGGGGTTGAGTACCCGGTCGCCATGCGGCTGCGGGCAGGGGGCGTGGAACTGGAGCTGGAGCCGCTGATGGACGACCAGGAACTCGATTCACGCGCGAGCACCGGCACCATCTATTGGGAAGGTGCGGTGCGCGCACGCGCGGCAGGCAGGCTGCAGGGATTGGGCTATCTGGAACTCACCGGATACTGGAGGCCGCTGCGGATGTGAGCGACTGGAAAGAGCGGTAACGGCCGGATGCGGGCTGCTGGCGACGGCACGGCGCCACGTGAAGTGCCGAACGGCCTTGTGTGCTACGCTCCTCCCCCGGTCCATCGACCTGGCGCAGTTCGGCATCCGTGTCAACGCGATCGCGCCGGGCCCCATCGACACGCCGCGCATCCGCGTTCAGCACAATGAAGAGCGCCACCAGGCGTGGCTGCGCGCCGTGCCGCTGGCGCGCATCGGCGAGCCGGAAGAGGTGGCGGCGGTCGCCGCATTCCTCGCTTCGGACGATGCGAGCTACGTCACCGGCCAGACGCTCGCGGTGGACGGCGGCTTCTCCGCCGCCGGACTGCGGGTGAAGGACCTGGAATTTCGAAACTAATTTGGAAACCAGCCAAGATCATTCGACCTTGGCGCCGCTTTCCTTGACCAGCCGCGCATACTTCTCGGAGTCCGACTTCAGGCGTGCGGCAAACTGCTCGGGCGACATCGGCATCGGATCGAGTGTCTGCGCCTCGAGCTTTGCGGCCACGGCGGGATCGGCCAGCGCCTTGCGCATCTCCTCGTTAAGCCTGGCTACGACGGCCGACGGCGTACGCGCCGGGACGAACGCGCCCACCCACGCCGTGAATTCGTAGCCCGTCACGCCCGACTCGATCAGGGTCGGCACGTCCGGGAACTCCTTGAGGCGCTGATCCGAACTCACGGCGAGGGGGCGCACGCGGCCCGATTTGACGTGCGTGACCACCGCGCCAAGGTCCACCAGCATGAGCTGGGTGTCGCCGGAGAGGACCGACAGCACTGCCGGGCCGCCGCCCTTGTAGGTGATGTTGGTCAGATTGACCCCAGTCATGCTCATCAGCATATGCGTCGCCAGATGCGGAAAGCTGCCATTGCCCGAAGACGCGTAGTTGAGCTGTCCGGGGCGCGAGCGGGCGAGCGCCAGCAACTCCTTCACGTTCTTTACGGGCAGCGATGGATTCACGACCAGCATGTCTACCTGTTTTCCCAGCGCCGTCACCCCGATGAAGTCGCCCAAGGTGTCGTAGGGCAGCCGGCTGTAGAGATGCTGGTTGGCGAGGTGGGTTCCCGTATGAATCATGATGGTGTAGCCGTCCGGCGCGCTCTTGGCGACGACGTCCGCGCCTATCGTGCCGGAGGCGCCACCGCGGTTGTCGATGACGAATGGCTGTCCCGTATTCTCCGACACTTTCTGCAATACCACGCGCGCCGCAAAATCGGTGGAGCCCCCCGGCGGCCACGGGACGACCGCCCGCACCGGTTTCGCCGGGTAGTTCTGCGCCAGCGCCGCTGGCGCGGTACACATCACGCAAGCCAGCGCCACCTGCACCAGTCCGAGTATGCGTTGCATGATTGTCCTCCCCGCCGTCATTGGGACAGCGAGACTAGGCCCCGGATCCACAGCGTGTCAATGACTTTGAGACAACAAGCTGCGCTCAGCACCAGTTGTACCCGCGATTACCCGGTCTGCGCTGTAGAATGCCCTCGAACGGGTTGACCCACGGCCGACCAGCCGTGCTCGAGGTCCACATCGTATGATCACACAGGAGAAACCCATGTCCAAAACCGTGCTCATCACCGGCGCAGGAAGCGGCTTCGGCCACGACGCTGCCGTTCAACTCGCCGGGCGCGGCCACAGCGTCATCGCCACCGTCGAGACCGATCGTCAGGCCGCCGCGCTATCGGCCGCCCACCCGGAGCTGACGGTCGCCAAGCTCGATATCACGAATGCGGACGATGTGGCCAGCGTCGATCAGTGGGACCTCGACGTGCTCATCGCCAATGCCGGTCGCGGCCAGACCGGTCCCCTCGCCAGCATTCCCATGGATCGGCTGCGCGCGGTGTTCGAGGTCAATGTGTTCGGCACCTTCGCCATCACCCAGCGTGTTGCGGCGGCGATGAAGCGCAAGCGCGCCGGGCGGATCCTGATCGTGTCGTCGATCGCCGGCGTTCGAGCCGGTATCGGGTCTG
>JAJZUN010000501.1 GCA_021848555.1 Pseudomonadota bacterium
ACCGCCACCCTAGCCGGCATCCAGCGCAGCGCCGCCACCGCCGACCTGTTGCGCGAGATGCTGGCGGCCATCCCGGAAGACCTGCCCGGTCTGCGCGACCGGGCGATTCTGGTGGTCGGCTTTGCCGGCGCGCTGCGCCGCGCCGAACTGGCGGCGGTCCAGGTCGAGCATCTCCAGCCACACCCGCGCGGCCTGCGCCTCACCCTGCCGGTCTCGAAAGGCGAGCGAACCGGCAGGCCGGTCACCGTCGCCCTGCCCTATGGCACAACCGACCTCTGTCCGGTGCGGGCGGTGGAACGCTGGCAGACCGCCTCCGGCGTGCAGGCCGGACCGCTGTTCCGCCGTCTCATCACCCCGCCGACGCGCCGCCACGACGGGCAGCGGCCGGCGCCGGTGTTGGGCGAGGCGGCGCTGCGGCCAGCGGCCATAGCCTGAAGCGCGGCGCCCTGACCACTGGGATGGATAGGGGGGTCCACCCGACCCGGCTCAAGCAACTCGGCCGCCACAAAAGCTACGCCGTGCTCGACGCCTATCTGGAGCACGGTGATCCGTTCGACAGCCATCCTTTGCACGGAGTGCTGTAGCTCGGGTGCTGTTCACCGCCATGCCGCAGCGCCCGAAGACTTGCCGACCTGCCGCTTACCCGGTCTCATGCGGGGCCGGAGCGCATCTGAGCCTGCGCAATGCGAACGAGATCAAGGCCAGGACCAGGATCGTCCACGAGGCCGAGCAGCCAGTTCAATAGTAGGTCGATTGGCCGTTCAATAATTCTTCCGTTGGTTGACCGATGGGCCTCCACATGGCGGTGCCAGAGGTCCGCACTAGCAAACGCTGCCCGGTATCGCGCCGGCAAGTCGGTCAAAGGGTCATCGACACCAATCTCCAGTGCCAGGTAGCCGGGCGCGGGCTGGTAACGGAAGCTCTGCACACGAGGTTGAACAGCAGAGAAAGCCTGTGCGGCAGGAGTCTTCCCAAGACTCTCTTTCCGTGCCATAGTGATCGAGCCCTTCCGCTGCTCCCTGACATCCCGGAGTGCTTCGTTGTCCTTCGAAGGGTCTCCCGAGTTATCCACATTATCCACAGACTGAAGGTCGTTTCCGACCTCTGTATATTGCCGGGTACCAAGAAGGTTGGTTCCCGGTTGAAGTTCAGACTCCGCCCCCGTAATGAGGCGTTGCGCGGCTTGCGTGATCCGGCGCTGAAGCAATTTTGCGCGGCGTTCTCGGCGTTTTTTCCACCATTTGGCGAGCCACACCTTGGTATGTTTGCGGTTTGGCACGGTCCAGGCCGGCAGCAGCAGCCGATAGGTGTTGGACACCTGCCGCTTCACCGTCTGACCGAATTCCATGATTGTGGCCCAGCGATGCTGAACATCCAGCATCTTGTGGTGCTCCAGCCGCTTCACCGCCTCAATGGCTGTTGACCGTCCAACCCCGGCCTCGGCGCTCAGCGTGTCATAGGCCGGGTCAATGACGCCGCTCGGAAAGCGGCGTGCCAACCTCACGAACACAGTCCCGACGCGCCAGTGGAGATATGTGATGCGCCGCAGCCCGAGCAGGTCCGCCAACCGGCGCTCGAACCCGACGAGCATCGCCTCCGGGTAGCCGTCTCTCATCTGCCGGTGAGGGGTGGCGCCTTTGCGATAGCGGCGCCGTTCTATGTCTTTGGCCATGATTCGCTCCTTTTTCGGAACGACCCGGCGCGCACGTCTCCCTCACACTCCGGTAAAATTCGGCAAAACTCCCCTGTTCCCCTTTTTAGGGGGTTGAAAAACGGGGGAATGTGGGGCAATCTCTGTCGTGGGAACGTACAGAGCGGCCCGTGTGGGGGTGACCCTGCCGGGTCGTTTCTATTTTAGCCCGTCGTTATCAACCTCCGCGCATCACCCGCTACCACCCGGCAGCAGGTATACCTTCCAGTATAGCCGCTTACCCCCTGGGGAGGAAAGTCTCTCACCAACGTCCACGTCTGGACCTCAGGACAGCACTTCTGGGGACAGCACCGAGCCGCCTCAGCCGGAAGGCGACTCGGCCGGTGATCTACTGGTCGCGGGCTATCCGAGACAGCCCGTGTGCCTGGAACAGCGCATCCGTGGCCTCTATCATCAGGTCTTGGATCGGCCGGCACAGGTCTCGGCTGCCGTTGCCGACTCAACCCAGGTCACATCCCTCTGCCTCCCCACGAAAGCCTTCCCTTCCATTCGGAATGATGCAATGCTGTCATCACTGGATTACGTAAGCAAGGAAGGACGCATGCAAGTGCTTGCTTTAGCGTCGCAGAAAGGCGGCGCGGGGAAAACCACGCTGTCTGGCCATTTGGCCGTCGAGGCGGAGAGGACAGGATTCGGCCCAGTGGCCCTAGTGGACACGGACCCACAGCACAGCCTGACGGATTGGTGGCAGGCCCGGCAGGCGGAGACACCGTTGCTCGCGCAGGTGGACCTATCGGACATCCAGCGCGGCCTGGAGATGCTACGACAGGCCGGCGTAGCCCTAGTGATCATCGACACGCCGCCAGCCATCGCCCAGAATATCCGCACCGTCGTCGCCGTGTCCGATCTGGTGCTGATCCCGACCCGCCCCAGTCCGCACGACCTGCGGGCTGTCGGCGCGACCGTCGCGTTGGTAGAGGCCACCGGTCGGCCGATGGTGTTCGCACTCAACGGCGCGGCCAACAGGGCCAGGATCACGCATGAGGCATCATCCGCCCTGTCTCAGCATGGCACGGTGGCGCCGGTTATCATCCATCAGCGGACGGATTTTGCGACCTCAATGACCGACGGACGAACGGCAGGCGAGCTTGATCCGACCGGCCGATCGGCGGCAGAGATCGCCGAATTATGGACTTACGTAAGCAAGCGAATCCTCAAGCACGCGAGCAAAGACGCAGCATGAGCAAGGCCACTCCAGCCCCCCTCGGGGCTGCCCTCATCCGCAAAGGCGAGTCGGTCCCACCCTCCGCGCCGGCAATACCGGCACCATCCGAGCCAGTTGCCCCACCGTCACCGCTGCCCGCTACGGCGCCATCCCTGCCGCCCCGCGTCGGCACTATCGCGGTGACGCTCCGTCTCGACCCGAATCGGTACGAGGCGCTGAAGGGCTATGCGACCGCGCATCGGCGGACAAACCAAGATATCCTGCGTGACGCCCTGGACGCCTACCTGCGTCAGCAAGCACGTGCGTGATGACTTACTGCCTTACGTAAATTGCAGGCGGGGCTTCAGCGCGGCAACCTCCGCCTCATCCCATTCGTGGCCCAGGCACCATGGCATGGACCCCGAACCGGTCGTCATGAACATCTTATGCAGCCTGTCCGCGACGTTGAACGCCTGGACAGGATTCGCGTGCGCCACGCACCGGTATTTCGGTCCCCGGCCGTCAAGCAGCGGATGCACGGCCCCGCAAGTTCTCGGGAGGCCGTCGTAACAAACGCCATAGACGGCCGGGTCCGCCGTCAGCACCTGCGTAACGCGTAACTCCGTGCTCTCGCGGCGTTCTGGTACAAGCGGCGCAACGGAAAATTGCCCCGTTATGCGC
>JAJZUN010000502.1 GCA_021848555.1 Pseudomonadota bacterium
TTTTATTTTTTATCTTGCTGTCGCGCACTATTTAGGCAAAAATGTTTCTACTCGGTGGCAAAGAAGCCACTGATATCGGGCAGCGGAGCCCCCGCGGCGACTTCTCCAGGCTTGGAGAAGAGCCTCGGGGGTTTTTTGTTTCGGTGTCCGGGAGTCTCATAAACGACGAGCAACGGAGGCATCACATCATGACTGAGCCGGGCGACCATCACAGCAGCATCGAGCAAGCCGAAGATGAGATCGATCATCTTCTCGGCAGCGAATTTGAGCACGTTCCAGTACCCGCGGTCGCGCGCCGCAGCTTGTTCTCGGTGACGCTGGTATGGGCCGGCTTCCCGATGATCATCACAGGGGCGATGACCGGCTCGATTCTCGTCCTCGGCATGGGATTCAGTCGCGCGCTGGCCGTTATGATCATCGGCAACCTAATTATGCTTGGCTATGTCGGCCTGCTCGGCCTGCTCGGGACGACGCGCGGCATGAACTTCGGGCTTTTGGCCAGCATCGTGTTCGGCCGCAAGGGGTACGTCCTTGCCTCCGGCCTGCTGTCTACCCTGCTGCTCGGCTGGTACGCGGTGCAGACCGGCATCACCGGCGCGCTGGTTAGCAGCACGTACGGAATGAACTACGTAGCCATGACCGTGATCGCCGGCCTACTCTACATCGGCATTACCTTCGTCGGCGTGCGAGGCCTGCACTATATCGGCCTCGTCTCCATCCCGCTGTTCGTCGTCCTGGGGCTTTGGGTGGCGGGCGACGCCGCTTCTACCACAACCTGGGCGAAGATTTTTGCCTATGCCGGCAACAACGGCACGGCCAGCATGTCAATGGGCGTTGGGCTGACCGTGGTGATCGCGCTCTTCATCGACGCCGGCACGGTCACCGCTGACTTCAACCGCTGGGCCCGTAACGGCCGGGATTCATTCCTCGCGACGTTCAGCGCTTTCCCCTTTGCCAACACCGTGGCTATGCTGGTCGGCGGCATAATGACCGCGGCGCTCGCGGTACCGAATGCGAATCCCTTTGGTACAGACAACATGTTCGGCTACATGAACCACCAGGGTCTCGGCTGGTTGAGCGTTCTGGCTTTCGTTTTCCTTTATCTCAACCTCGGCTCGGTGTGCTCACATTGCCTGTACAACTCGGCCACCGGCTGGTCGCGAATCACCGGCAGCCATATGCGCGTTGCCGCCGTGGTACTCGGCGTGCTCGGCATCATCGTAGCGGCTGGTAACATCTGGGCGTTCTTCATCCAATGGCTGAGCCTGTTGGGCATCCTGGTGCCGCCGATCGGCGCCATCATCCTGGTCGATCAGTACATTGTGCGGCCGAATTCCATCGCAGCCAGCGATTTCCGGCCGCTCCCGTTCGTCGCCTGGGCGGCGGGCACGGCGGTCGGATTCGTGGTTGAGAAGACCATGCCGGGGATGTCCACGGCCCTGTCGTCGATGGTAGTCGGCGGCGTCGCCTACTGGGTGCTGAGCGGCGTCGCCAAGCCGGCAACCCAGCCGGTCTGACGCGTATCGCGGCAGCCCGCGCGGGCAACCACCTAACTTCACAGAGGGAGAAATCGGAATGGACTACCAGATTTTCGAGGCGGGCGATGTTGCGCTGCAGAGCGGCGCCACAATTCGCAACTGCAAACTCGCCTACAAGACCTTCGGGCAACTGAATGCGAGGAAGGACAACGCGATTGTCTATCCGACCTGGTATTCGGGGCAGCACTACGACAACGAATGGCTGATCGGGCCAGGCATGGCGCTCGATCCGGCGACCAAGTTCATTATCATCCCGAACATGCTCGGTAACGGCCTCTCCTCCTCGCCGAGCAACACGCCAGAGCCTTACAACGGTCCGCGCTTCCCCCGCATCACCGCGTACGACAACGTACGCCTGCAGCACCGGCTAATCACGGACGTGTTCGGCATTGAGACGCTGCCGCTGGTCACCGGTTGGTCGATGGGCGCGCTGCAGACCTTCCACTGGGGCGCGCTCTATCCCGACATGGTGCAGCGCATTGCGCCGTTCTGTGGCTCCGCCAAGTGCTCGCGCCACAATTTCGTGTTTCTAGAGGGCGTAAAAGCGGCACTGACTGCGGACGCGACATTTAATAATGGATGGTACTCGAGCAAGCCGAACATCGGCCTACGCGCCGCGGCGCGGGTTTATGCCGGTTGGGGCTTCTCGCAGGCGTTCTATCGCCAGGAATTGGATATCAAGACATTGGGATATTCCTCGCTGGAGGATTTCCTGGTGGCGTTCTGGGAAGGATTCTTCCTGCCGAAGGATCCGAACAACCTGCTGACCATGCTGTGGACCTGGCAAAATGGCGACATCAGTGCGAACGAGCTCTATCACGGCGACTTCAGGAAGGCGCTCGGCGCGATCAAAGCCAAGGCATTCGTCATGCCCAGTCGCACAGACCTTTATTTCCCGCCAGAGGACAGCGAGTTCGAAGTGGCAAACATGCCCAACGCAAAGCTGGTGCCGATCGAGTCCGTTTGGGGCCACTTCGCGGGTGGGCCAGGCACCAATCCCGTTGATGTCGCGTTCCTGGACGCCAAGCTGAAGGAATTGCTGGCGAGCTGAACCAAAAGACGGCAGCACCTTCACGACGACGCTGCCAGTCCCAATGCTGACGATAGGGAGCGTTCTTCCATGACCGAACTCTGGACACTCGATGCGACCGCGATGACCGAGGCCGTGCGGCGCAAGCAGGTTTCCGCAACTGAGCTCGCCAAGGCAGCACTCGAGCGCATGGAGGCGCTTGACGGGTTGCTACACGCTTTCTGCACGCCCACACCCGAGCTGACGCAAGCCGAGGCGGCGGCGGTGGACCGCGCCATTGCCTCCGGCGCGGCAATCGGTCCGCTCGCCGGTGTGCCCTACGGCATAAAAGACTTGATCTGCACGAAAGGTGTTCGCACCATGTCGGGAGCCGTCGCGTTCGCCGATTTTGTCCCCGATGAAGACGATGTGGTGGTGGAGCGGATGCGCAATGCCGGCGCGGTGTCGCTCGGCAAGACCAACGTGCCCGAATTTGGATACAGCGGCGTCGGCCACAACCCGATTAGCGAGACCACGCGCAATCCCTGGAATCTGGAGCGAACCTCTGGCGGATCAAGCGCCGGCTCTGGCGCCGCCGTTGCCGCCGGCCTATGCCCGATCGCGCTCGGCAGCGATGGTGGCGGTTCCGTGAGGATTCCGGCCTCATTTTGCGGGCTGGTTGGCGTGAAGGCGTCGATGGGCCGCGTGCCGCTTTATCCCGGTACCAAGGAAGAGCGCTATCCCGGCGTCTCAAGCTGGGAGTCGCTCGAGCATATCGGCCCGATGACGCGCACGGTGCGCGACGCGGCACTGATGCTCTCGGTTATCGCCGGGCCGGACGACCGCGACCGGCGCACCATTCCCTGCGACGACATCGACTGGATCGCGGCTGCCAAGCCGCGCGACCTAAAAGGCCTGCGCGTCGCCTACAGCCCCGACTGGGGCTATGCAGCCGTCGATCCCGAGGTGCGGCGCGTGGTCAGCGAG
>JAJZUN010000503.1 GCA_021848555.1 Pseudomonadota bacterium
GGCGGCGACCACTGCAGCAGGCAACTGGGCAGTTTCGGGCGCAGGCATCAAGCTGAGCCAGGACGGCTCGTTCTACGCCTCCAGCGGTTCCACCCCGAGCATCAGTTCCGGCACGACCATAGCCCCGACCAGCACGCATGACAATATGAGCGTCACTTTGAGCACCGGCACCGGTGGCTGGGGCAATGTCGAGGGTCAGTTGATGGGGATCGGGCTGGGCGGTGCGGGCGTCACCTACGATCTCAACGGCATCACGTCCTGCACTACCGGCCCCTGCCCCAACGTGACTGCGAGCGGCGCGCTCGCCTTTGGTTTGAGCAGCACGCAACAGCCGTACAGCACCCTGACTCCGTATCATTTGATCGCCTTTACCACCGGCATGAGTGCTGCGGGCCAGATCGATTCGTCGGAAAACTACCGGATTCAAGGCGGTTTCCTCTCGCCTTACCGCACCCAGACCGTGAATGGCTTCCCGGTTAAGATCGATGGCGAGCTGCCGATCGCGGTGACCTATCCGGCTCCGTGTACGCTTAACTGCGGTCCGAATATCAACAACATTCCGGCCGTATACGCCGTGGCCGGCGCCACTGGTCCGGCATCGATCGGAACGGCAACGCTGCTCGAATCGGGATTCGATCTCGCCACCGGCATCCGCTGGGGCCGCTATGGCAACGGCACGATCGGGGTCACCGACCGCATCAGCGGCGCATCGCTCGGCACATTGGATGTGACCCAGCAGAACTCGCACTTCATCATGACGCTGAATCAGTCGGGGCCGACGGTGCTGCCGATCACCGGGACCTTCAACTATAGCTTCGTCGGCGGCACGAGTCCGACCGACAGCAATGGCAACGTGGGTGCCGCGCTTACCGCAGCGAATGCCAGCCTGACCGCCAACTTCTCGGCCCAGACGGTCGATGCCTCGCTCAGCAACCTGGTGGTCGGCGGCAACACCTGGAGTGCGAGCGCGACCGGCATTCCGATCGTGGGCAATGTGTTCCAGGCGGAAAAGAAATTCGGCGGCGGCGGCAACCTGACGGTCACGAGCAGCCTGGGCACCAACACTTCAGGCGCGCTTGCCGGCGGCTTCACCGGTGCGACCGGCAACGGCGTGGGCATGCTGTACTCGCTCAATTCCGGCGGCAATGCTGCGACCAATTCTGCAGCGGTCACCGTTTCGGGCGTCGCGGCATTCAAGCGCTAGCGTTCGCGTAACCGCAGCCGTTCGCACTTCGCTGCGGGCGACTGCGTATCGGGGGCCATTTCGGTTATTTCGGAATGGCCCCTGCGCTTTTACGCCTTCTGCTGCGCCAGAACCGGGCGCATCAGCTCCTGCAGGCGCGGCGACTGTCGGCTGACGCCCGGGATTTTCGTCGATGACCCGGGCCTGCACCTGCAGTCGGTCGCGCTCCAGGCTTTCGATTCGCCCGTGTTCCGCATAAAGCCGATCGCCGGTCAGAGCGCCGAGAGTCAGCGGCACCACGCCGAGCAGCAGCCATTCAAATCGGTAGCGGCGAGGCGTGCCCCGAATCACGAAGGGTTCTCTTTCCCGCGTTGCGCATTCGCGAGGCGCGCAACCACCGCGCACAACTCATCGGCGGTATTGGGTTTGTACAGGAGCTCGATCACTCCGGCAGCGGGCGCCTGGGCGCGCAACTCTTCGGTGATGTAGCCAGAAGCCAGGGCCACCGGCAGATCGGCGCGGATTTCGTGCAGCGCGCGTGCGACCTCCAGCCCGGACATGCCCGGCATGTTGTAATCGGTCACCGCCAGATCGAATCGGCCCGGTTCGGCCCGCACCGCCGCGAGCGCCTCGTGCGCGTCGGTATAGCCGCTCACGCGGTAACCCTGGCGCTCGAGCAGGCGGACCATCAGGAACACGATCGACTCGTCGTCATCCACGCAAAGAATGTGTTTGCCCCCGCCGTGCTCCAAAACCGTAATTGGGGCCGGCACGGGAACGACCGGGGCAGGCGCCGCCACTGCGGGAAAATAAATGCAGAAACTGGCGCCCTCGCCGGGCGCGCTTTGCACTTCGATGCTCGCCTCGTGTCCCTGCACGATGCCGTGTACCACGGCCAAGCCGAGCCCCGTGCCTTCGCCCGCAGGTCTGGTGGTGAAGAACGGCTCGAAGATGCGCGCGCGCGTGTTCTGGTCCATGCCGGGCCCGTTGTCGCGCACCGTCAGGCGGGCATAGTGGCCCGGACGAAGAAGGATGCGATCACCCTTCGATCGCTTTTCCGGCCCTTCATACGCACCGCCAACCGCAACATGCGCGTCCAAGCGAACTTCTATCGCCCCCGAACGCCCCGTTCCCTGGATGACCTGCCAGGCGTTGCCGCACAAATTGAGCAGCACCTGTTCGACCTGCGTTGAATCCGCCAGCACCATCGGCGTATTCGGCGCGCACTCCACGCTCAAGCTCACCCCCGCCGGCAGCGCGCTGCGCAGCAAGCGCGCCGATTCTTCCACCACCGGCGCGAGCGAAATCGCCTGGCGCTCGAGCACCTGGCGCCGGCCAAACGCGAGGATTTGCCGCACCAGATCCTTCGCCCGGCGGCTCGCCTTGAGGATTTCCTCCAGACTCTCCTCCACCGCGTGCGCCGGCTCTAAGTCCAGGCGCGCCAGCTCCGCGTTGCCCATGATTGCCGCGACGATGTTGTTGAAGTCGTGCGCGATCCCCCCGGCCAGCGTACCCAGCGCCTCCATTTTCTGCGATTCGCGCAACTGCACTTCCAGCTGAGCGCGTGCGCGCTCAGCTTGCTTGTTCTCGGTGATGTCGCGGGTGATACTGATGACATGCGCCACACCGTCTATCTCAATCAGGGCGGCGGACATCAGACCAGATCTTGTTTGGCCATCCTTGGCGCGGAATTTTGCTTCGAGATTCTCGACCGTTCCGTGTTTCTTCAGCCCTTTGACCAGTCTCGTCCGATCTTTGCAATCATCCCAGATATCGAACTCGGCAGAGGTGCGTCCGACGATTTCCGCTCTCGTGTAACCCATGATTCTGGTAAAACCGCTGTTGACCGAGACATATAGTCCATCGTCCAGCCGGTTGATATTGATCGCGTCCGGGCTGACATCGAATGCCTTTCTGAACAGTTCCTCGCTGATCCTCAGCGCTTCCTCCGCCTGGATGCGCGCCGTAACGTCGGTGAACGAAAACACCCGGCCCAGGATCTGCGCGCCATGCCGCGCCGGCAGCGACTTGCGTTCAAAAAAATGGCCGTCGGCCAGATGCAGCAGGTCGAAGGTTTCGCTGTCGGCATCCCGCGCAGTCTCCATCGGACGCGCCCGATAGGCATCCGGCTCGGCAGCCAGTCCAGCCATAAACGCGAAGACAGCGCCGTCATCGTGCTTGGCCAGCAGTTCGTCCGGCAAGCCCCACATGCGCGCAAAGCGCCGATTCATATTGACGATGCCGCCGGCGCGGTCGAGAAGGAGAATGCCGTCCGCGGTCGCCTCCAGCGTTGCCCGCAGCAGAGTCGGGACCACGGCGAGTTCGTCTTCGATGCGTCGCCCGGTTTGC
>JAJZUN010000504.1 GCA_021848555.1 Pseudomonadota bacterium
GCGGTGGCGGCGGTGGCGGCGGTGGCGGCACGGCTGCGGGCGGTACGGCCGTGACCCCGGTCACACTGTCCGGCGTGGTTGCAACCGGGGTTGCGCTCGCCAACGCCACAGTTACGCTGACCGACGCCACGGGCGCGACCAAAACCGCGACTGCCGGCGCCGACGGCAGCTACAGCTTCGATGTCACCGGCCTCACCGCGCCGTTCGTGATCAAGGCCAGCGGCAGCGTAAACGGCACCAGCGTGAACCTCGTCTCGGTGCAGGACACGGCGCCCGCGAGCGGCACCATCACGGTCAACGTTACGCCGATCACCAACGCCATTGCCGCCGCGCTGTCGAGCACCGGCAATCCTGAGGCGCTGGACGCCAAAGCCGATGCGGCCGCGATCAAGGCGAAGATTGCAGACGTCAAGAGCTTCGTCGCGCAGACGCTCGCTCCCACTCTGGCTGCGGCCGGCGTGGATACGAGCAAGTTCGACCCGGTGAATTCCGAGTTCAAGGCCGACCGCACCGGACTGGACAAGGCGCTGGACAATATCAAGATCGACGTCTCCCCCGACGGCACCGTGTCGATGTCGAACAAGACGGCGGTGGGCAAGATCGACGATCTTGCGCAGACGACGACGCCGCCCGCGGCGAGCTCGACCGCGAACGGCACGACCGTGATCACCTTCTCCAGCTCCGACGACTTCAAGGCCAAGCTCGCGGCGGTGACCGCGGCGACTGCGCCTAAGCTCGAAGCGGACGCGGAAGACAGCGGCGTTGCCGATGCGGCGCGCGCCGCGCTCAACGCCTGCTTCAAGCTCGCCGCCACGGCGCGGCCCACCGATCCGGCCTGCACCGGCCTGGTCAGCCAGGGCTACAAGAACAACGGCATGAGCGCGGCGCAGGAGTTCGGTGCGATGCTCGCCGACACCAACATGAACAACGCCGTGTGGAGCGAACCCGAAGTCATCCGTTTCCTGTTTTCGGATCCGACCCAGCCCGCCGACCGCGTCGTGGTGAGGCTCACCTACACGCGCACCGACGGCGTCGTCGATTCGGTCACGACGGTGGCGAAGAACTTCGGCGGCACGACCGGCTGGCTGCTCGACGGCAATCAGCGCGACTATTTCCTGTTCACCAATGCCGAGATTAACCGCTTCGAGAGCGCGTCTTCGGCCGCGAATCCGAAGTTCCCGAGCCATTATCACAGCGGCGTCAACTTCTACGTCAATGCGTCGGTGGGCAAGGGCGCGACAATCGCGTGGGTGAAAGTGACCGGTCCGGCGCTGCCGGCCGCGGGCATCACGCTCGAGCCCAGCACCGGCTCCTGCCCCTACCTCACCATCGTGTCGAAGAACGGCAACACCGGAACGGCAGCCGCCCCGGCGAACACCTGCACCTCGATTTTCAAGATGACCGGGGTTGCGCTCGACGGCTCGACCGCTGCCGACAAGCTCTGGGGTGAAACGGCCGACGTGTCGACGGTGAGCGGCAGCGCTTACGTCCCCTATGCGCCGGGCAAGGTGGCCGACAGCGTGCTCGCCGCGATGAAGCCGCTCGACGCCTACACCTACCAGATCCACGATACGAGCGGCAGCGATACCTATATCGTCGATCGCCTGCGCAGCCGGCCGCTGACTCTGGCGGAGATCACCAGCAACGCGATGAGCAAGACCTGGTACTCGCTCGATGCGGCGACCAAGGCGAGCCTCGATCCGACCAATAGCGCGGCCTTCGCCGGCGGCGCGCAGTTCCCGATGACCTGGGTCAAGCCCGATGGGGCGCCTCCGGTCTACGCGGTGAACGTGCAGTTCCGTCCGAGCGCGACCGGACTCGTCGCGAATAATCCGCGCGTGCCGCTCGGATCGACCAGCGCGAAAGTCAATGCGCCGACCGGGGCCGCCTGGCCGACGGCGAGTGCGACCGCGGGCGGATTCCAGCTGGCGCAGGTGGTCGGCAGGAACGAGGACGACATGCAGATCTTCCTCACCGTGGAGTACGCCAATTTCTGAGCGTAGTTTGCCCGCAGTCCGGGAAAAGCGGCCGCAAGGCCGCTTTTCTTTTCTGCGTCTGCGATGTGTCGCGGTCCATCTCGTGCTTAGGGCGCAAGGTTAAGATGCGGGCCTGTCTATCATCTCTTGAGCCAGGTTGCTTGATACCTCTCGATACCCGAGCAATCCTTGAAATGCTTCACTGACTCGAGCGTATATCCCTGGGAACGGTACTCCTTATCCTTGAGCTCGTAGTTCTGCAAGGTCATGCCGAAATACGCGAAGAAAGGGGCGCCCTCAGGCTGAACCTTCCAATCGGCGCGGTACTTTTCGCCGTCAGCCTGGCATTGGCCTTCGACTTCGCCCGGGTAGAAACCTCGCGGAGCCACCGTGTCGAACTCCCGCTGAAACTGGGCCGATGTCAGCCATTGGGCGGCACGGGCAGTGCGGTTAAAGTCGAAGGCCACGAGGGCGGCGACTGCAAGCACGGCAATTGCCACACTCCATCCAAGCGCCTGGCGAATGCTGCTTGTCGTGCCGGGAGCTTGCTCGACGCCCGCGATATCGATTGCTGCGCCGGCCGCATCCGGCTTGCCGCTTGCTCGAGCCGGTGCATCGTCGTCTGCAACAGGATTTCTGAAGGAGGCGAAACTGGCTGGCTTGAATACCAGCACCAGGGCTGCTATCAACGGCGCGTTGATCAGCGCCAACGTAAGCGATGCAATAATCTTTGCCATGGCTTGCATCGCCGGCGAGACCCAAATAGCCCAGGTCGCGAGCGCGAAGGGATTGCCCGCGTACCAGGCGTATAAAGCAACCGATACCCAGCCCAGCTTCCTTGGAATGAATAGCGAGCCAACCGACCCGATGAGCAAGCCGAGCGTTACCGCGATCCTGATGAAATCTGGCGCTTCTTTGCCAAGAAGTGCCAGCACCGTGATGGTCAGATAGTGCGCGATCAGAAAATAGGCTGCGACCCGCAGCGCCTTCGTCTGCACTTGGCCTCCCGGGAGCTTGCGGTCACTGTGCTTGCTTGACTGCGTTTGCGACGATTGCGATGGCGAAACCGGGAGACCGCCGAGCGGTTTGTCCGTTTGCCTGCCCGGCACCGTGGAAGGCAGAGGCCGGGACACCATGTACGCCATCATGAGGCAGACCGCCCCGATTGCGCACCAGAGCGCAGCGACCAGGTAGACCAATGGATCGGAATCTCTCACCGCGTATCGCGGGTCGCGGATCTTGTAGCGAATCTTGATGGTCTTCTGGTTGGCGTCGATCGAACCATCCATCTGGCTGAGGTAGGTCTCGACAGCCCTGCCGTTCGGCAGGGAGAACCTGATCTTTGCCCAAGGTAAGGAGTAGCGCCCGGATATTGTGGCTCCCGTGGAGACGACGGTTGCCTCGGCCACGGCGACGCCCTCCAGGGCGCTCAAGCGTCTTGAAATAAAGCTCGCGGCGCCATAGCACAATCCCAACGCGGTCGCGACAATAAGCAATCCGGCAAGCGTGAATCGGTACCCACCCCTGCGCTCGATATCCTCCTCAGGG
>JAJZUN010000505.1 GCA_021848555.1 Pseudomonadota bacterium
CCGATTTTTTTCAGCGGCTCCTTCACCTTGCCGTTGTCGCTGAACACGAGGCGGTGGCGCGCACCGTCGCGCCTGACTTCGACTTCGAGCCGGGTCGCGAGCGCGTTGGTGACGCAGATGCCGACGCCGTGCAGGCCGCCGGCGATGCGATAGGCGGCATCCGCGTCGGTCTTCCTGAATTTCCCGCCCGAATGCAGGGTGGTGAATATCACCTGCACCGCCGGGACTTTCTTCTTCGGATGAATATCGACCGGAATACCGCGGCCGTCGTCGGCGACTTCGGCCGAGCCGTCTTCGTACAGCACCACCGAGATATTCTTGGCGAACCCGGCCAGCCCCTCGTCCGAGGAATTGTCGATCACCTCGACCAGCGCATGGTTGGGGTTGGACGGATCGGTATACATCCCCGGGCGGTGCAGGATGGGCGACAGATCCTCCAGGATCTCGATGTCTTCTGCGTTGTAAGCCCTAGATTTTGTTGCCATAAAGCGTCCGCATACTACCTATGGGTGTCGTTGTTAGCTGGCAATGATACAACGGCCGGGCCGCGCTTGCACCTGGGGTCTGCGGCGGCGATTGGCGCTGAGCCCGCGGGCTGCGATAATGCCGGCGCCTCGCATTCGTCACGGACAACACATGCCTTCATCACCACCGCCGATCGACAGCGCTCCCGCCGCGGACCGGCCCAGGGTCGGTCCGCTGGAACTCTTCCTGGCCTTCTCGCAGCTGGCATTATCCGGTTTTGGCGGCGTACTGCCCTGGGCGCACCGCACCCTGGTCGAGAAAAAAGCCTGGCTCACGCAACGCGAATTCGTCGAGACGCTGGCCCTGGGACAACTGCTGCCGGGCCCGAATATCGGCAATATGGCGGTGATGATAGGCTATCGCTTCGCCGGCTACGCCGGGGCGGCGGCGGCCTTTGTCGGACTGGTGGGCGGCCCTTTCCTGCTGATGATCGCGCTCGGCCTGCTCTACAGCCGCTACGGCGCCCTGCCCCTGGTGCAGCAGGCGCTCTCGGGCATGTCGTGTGTGGCCGCCGGCCTGGTGCTCGCCACCGGACTGAAAATGAGCGGCAGCATGAAACGGCGCCGTCGCCCCTGGCTGTTTGCGCTGCTGGCGCTCGCCGGTGTGGGCGCGCTGCGCTGGCCTTTGCTCCTGGTCGTCGGCGCGTTGGCGCCCTTTGCGATTATCGCCGCCTGGCGCAGGGACAGCTGATGCAAGCAGCAGACCTGCCCGCCCTGGGCCTGCATTTCGCGCTGCTGTCACTGATGGCGATAGGCGGCGTCAGTTCCATCCTGCCGGATATGCAGCGCTACGTGGTGGAGGCCAACCAGTGGTTGAGCGCCTCGCAGTTCGCCGACGCTTACGCCCTCGGCCAGGCCGCCCCCGGGCCCAATATGATGTTCGTGACCCTGCTGGGCTGGCAGCTTGCGGGCTGGGCGGGCGCGGTCGTCGCCACCCTGGCGATGATCTTCCCGCCGGTCCTGCTCACCCTGACGGTCACGCGCCTGAGCGCGAACAATCCGGATGCGCCCCTGCGCCGCGCGATCCGCGGCGGACTCGGCCCGATCGCGATCGGGCTGACGCTCGCGAGCGGCTGGATTCTTGCGCAGTCGGCCGATAACGACTGGCGCGGCGCCGTGCTGACGCTCGCCACCGTCGCACTGATGTTGCGCACCCGCTTGAACCCGGTGTGGCTGATCCTCGCCGGCGCGGTCGCCGGTATGGCTGGCATCCTCTGAAAGCAGTGCGCTGAAACGTTTAGCGCGCGCCGAAAGTCGAAGGCTGGACCTCGGGCACCGTGGCCGCGCGCCGCGCAAGCCAGTAACGGTAAGGCGGCGGCACCAGCGTGAACTGCGCATCGCATCCCAGTTTCTGCGCGGCATCCAGGGTCCAGTTCGGGTTGTAGAGCATTTCGCGGGCGAGCGCGACCAGATCGGCCCTGCCTTCCTGCAAGATGCCTTCGGCCTGCTCCGCGTGCACGATCAAGCCCACGGCCATGGTCATGATCCGGCCCTGTTTTCGGATCTTCTCGGCATAGGGCACCTGGTAGCTGTAGGCAGGCTTGGCGGCACCGGCCGGCGGCTTGCCGAGGATGCCGCCCGAACTGCAGTCGATCACGTCCACCCCCATGGGCTTCACCAGTTTGGCCAGCGCCACGCTCTGATCCGTGCCCCAGCCGGCATCGTCCTCGGCCGACAGGCGCAGGAACAGCGGCTTGCCCGGGGGCCAGTGCGCGCGCACGCGCTCGCATACTTCCAGCGCGAAGCGCATGCGCTTCTCCTCGGAACCGCCGTATTCGTCCGTGCGCTGGTTCGCCAGCGGCGACAGAAACTCGTGGATCAGAAAGCCGTGCGCGCCGTGAATCTCCACCACGTCGAAACCGGCGGCGTGGGCGCGCGCCGCCGCCCTGCCCCAGGCCTCGGCCACGGCGTGGATCTCCTCGCGCTCGAGCGCGCGCGGTATGGGTGAACCCTCGTCCGCGGGGAGCGCGCTGGGCGCGACCAGTTCCCACGCGTCCCAGTCGTCCACCCCCTGACTTGCCGCATCGGCGCGCGTCAGCGGCTTGCCGCCTTCCCAGGGGCGCTGGGTGCGCGCCTTGCGCCCCGAATGGCCGAGTTGTATGCCCGCCGCGGCGCCGCACTGGTGCACGAAGTCGACGATGCGCGCAAGCTGCGGCACGAAAGCGTCGTCCCAGAGGCCCAGGTCGCCCACCGTACCGCAGCCGCGGCGCTCGATCTTGGTCGATTCGAGGATCACCAGCCCCGCGCCGCCAGCCGCGTAGCGACCGGCGTTCATCAAATGCCAATCGGTGGGTGCGCCCTGCACCGCAGAATACTGGTGCATGGGTGCGACCACCACGCGGTTCTTCAGCGTGAGTTCGCGCAGGCGTAGCGGCGTGAAAAGCAATGGCTGGGTCACGATTCCTCCTTTTGCATCTTGTTGATCTGATTTTATCGGACACCACGATTGCGCCATTGTGGAATCCGGGCGCAGTCAAATATACTCGCCTGCACCGACAACGCAACGCCCACGCCTATGCCGAATACCCGGTCCGAACGCCCGCGGCTGATCGCCCTCGATTGGGGCACCAGTTCGCTGCGCGCCTATCTGCTGGGGGATGACGGCCGCTGCCTGGCGCAGGCGAGCGGAGCGTTCGGCATACTCCATGTTGCCGACGGCGCCTTCGACGCGGTCTATCTTCAGCTCTGCGCCGCCTGGCAGCGCGAATATGGAACCTTGCCGGTGCTGGCGAGCGGCATGGTAGGCAGCCCCCCGGGCTGGCTGGAGGCGCCCTACCTGCCCTGCCCGGCGACGCCGGCCCAGATCGCCGCGCACTTGGCGAGCCTGCAGGCGAGCGACGGCGCGCGCCTGCACATCGTTCCCGGCCTCAGCTGCCGCAACGCCCACGGCATACCCGATGTCATGCGCGGCGAGGAAACGCAATTGCTCGGCGCGCTCGAAGCCGTAGGCGATGCGCTCTGGGTGCTGCCCGGCACGCACAACCAAAGCGTGC